>DASSHJ010000001.1:0-10855 GCA_035692965.1 Nitrosospira sp.
GCGAATGCTCGAACGGCTATAACCTTTGCATTGTCCCCAGGTCAGGCACACGATGCCCCTGAAGGCCGGGCTCTGCTCAATCGGCTTGGCCCAACAAGCTATCCTCTTTATCTTGTGATGGATCGCGCCTATGAAGGTGCCGAAACCCGCCAACTCGCGTTCGATCTTGGTTATGTGCCTGTCGTCCCACCGAAGAGCAGTCGAATCCATGCCTGGGAATACGATCGAGAGATGTACAAGCGCCGCAATGAAATCGAGCGCCTGTTTCGCAGGCTCAAGGGCTTTCGACGAATATTCTCGCGTTTCGAAAAACTCGATGTCATTTTCATCGGATTTATTCATTTCGCTCTGATCGTCGAAGCATTCCGTAGTGTTAACACACTCTAGTTGCTGTGCGAGTTTAACAAGAGTAGTTAGCGCCGCCCCTCCGGGCGGTTTTTTATTTAAGGAGACAAGAAATGCCGAAATCAATATGGGAAAAAGCGGGCAACGAGGCACGGGAAAGAGCGGAGCAGGCAAAGGATTTCGCGGTGGAAGCAAATGCCGATATCGATAGGGAGGCCGACTCGCTTCTCGAAAAGGCGAAGGGCTCCCGGTTCACCGGAATGATTGCGCTAGGAGTTATCGTACTGATCCTGTTGGCGGTCGTGTTCTAGGGCGAAGCGGTGAAACAAGAGTGCCCGATGCGCTCCCGCGTGGAGACGATTGAGCAAATGCAGAAGAAGCACGAAGAACGTATGGCGATATTGGAGTTGGGGCACGAACGGCACGAGGAGATGCAGGTAAAGCAAGCGGAAACCCTCGACAGGATGTCTCTCAATGTCCAGCGAATGGCGGACGGCATGACCCACCTGGTATCCATCGTTCCCTTGATCAATATGGCGCAGGCCATGAACATGATCTGTAAGTGGCTTGCCCCACCGTTTGCGATCGTCGCCGGGCTGTGGGCTGCGGGACACACAATCTACCTGCTGTTGGAAAATTCGGGAGGCTGAATGGATGATTCTGATAGGGCATCCGAGCTTGAGGAAATGTGGAGGCAGGCGGATCTCGGCAGGAGAAAACCGGAGCCGAAACTTGACGGGCATTGCCTCAATTGCGGAAGTGAGTCAGAGGGAGCTTATTGTGACAGCGAATGCAGGGAAGACGCTGAGCGCGTCGAGCGAGCAAGGATCAGAAACGGCGTGCAAGCCGAAAGAGGCGTCGCGCACACTTAGATTCAACAAGTGGGTGGGATACGCGGCCGCAAGCGTATCGGGGCTCGTGAGTCTCGGTGATGCATTTGGATACATGAAGGCGGACTGGACGTGCGCGTTCCTGCTCATCGCGGTCGTCGCAATCAGCAGCTACAACTACTGGCTTCGCCTGCATACGAGCAGGCCTGTGAAATGAGCTGGAATAAAAGGTAATGAAAGGAAATGAAAAAACTGAAGGGTTGGCCGGTAACGTACACGGGGATTGCGTCGCTTTCGGCAGGTTCGTGGATCAATAGCGGCTCTGACGCAGGGCTCATTACGTGCGGCCTCTGTTTGATTGTCTCGGGTCTGATACAGCTTGCGAGGTCTTGATACCCAAATATCTCTCAGCTGTTGCTCATCTTTGAACGGCGGGTTTCCGCCGCGCATTGCCGGCAACAGCGATGGGAGGTAAAAGAACAAAAGGGAAAAAGGGAAAAATGGCGGGAAAACGAAGGGCAACAGCAGTTTTTGCATTATCGGCCTCCGCATTTGTCGCCCTCGCCATGAGCGAAGGTTATCGCAGCACCGCGTATATTCCCGTCCCGGGCGACGTGCCCACCATCGGCTTCGGTACTACAGGGGGGGTGCGCCTGGGGGACACGATTACTCCCCCCAGAGCGTTGTCGCGCGCCCTATCCGATATTCAGAAGTTCGAGGGGGCACTGAAAAAATGCGTTATCGTGCCCCTGCATCAGCACGAGTATGACGCCTTCGTACGTCTGGCTTATAACATCGGGGCGTCGGCCTTCTGTAATTCGACTCTGGTCAAGTTGCTGAATCAGGGACGGTACGCTGAGGCCTGCGAACAAATCAAGCACTGGAACCGGCAGGGGAAGAAAATATTACCGGGCTTGGCCAAGCGCCGACAGGCTGAATACGACCAATGCATCGGAAAGACCAGTGACTTGGCTGAAAACGAGGGATAACGGGTGGTGGTGAGGCATTGCCTTTTTGAGATAGACGTTTCTCTTCCCTGGAACGCCCCAACGAGGAACCTCATCAAGCCGCCTTCTTCTGCCCCTTCCCAGAAGCAGGGGAGGGGAATTTACTAGCAGGGCCTTAGTACTCAGGTTCAGGGCTATAAAGCACACGCATGTGAACTTATGGTTTATTCATCAGACATTTAAAGTTTGGCATCGCACCTCCTATTTTTATGACTGCCTTTCGTATATCAGGATTTTCCGGGCTTGTTCCCAGGGTCGCCAAGCAATTGCTGGCGCCCAATCAGGCCCAGGTAGCGGTCAACTGCAATTTGACGAGCGGGGATCTTAGGCCGAGAAACGGGCTGAGGCTGATCCATGCACCAACCATCGATAATGACATTGTCTCGATGTTTCGAATGGAGAAAGACGGCAATGAAAAATGGCTGGCATGGGATAAGGACGTCGATGTGGCGCTATCCCCCGTTGCCGGCCATGCCTCCGGCCGCTTCTACTACACGGGTGATGGAGAGCCGCGCGTATCGGACTTCGACACATCAACGGCGGGCGTAGGTCCTTATCCTTCAGGATGTTATGTCCTGGGGGTTGCGCCTCCCATAGCCGGAGCGGTAGTGACACCGGGGGGTGGAATTAGCTCAACAGTGGTATCGAGAGCTTACGTTTATACCTTGGTTACCCCCTGGGGTGAAGAATCCGCCCCGTCCCCGGCTTCAACGGTGATAACTGGAAAGATGGACGCAACATGGAGGCTGACAGGGATGGATGGGGCGCCTCCTAATGATGGAACGGTGATTGGGGCCGCGAGCGATATGCCCTCGCCAGGGTATGTGACGATCACGCTGGACTCGGTGTTTGGGCTTCGTGCTGGAGAGGAAATACGATTTTCCTCGGTGGGTGGAATGCCTGATTTGAACACACGGTTCTTGCTCGTGAGTGTCGATGCCTCTACCCATCAGGTTGTGGTATCGCTCGCGACAACCCAGACATACGTATCTGGGGGGGCTTGGACGCGAAAGGCGCTTCATAATACCCAAGGCATGATCAAGCGTATTTATCGAACGTTGACCAGTCCTTCGGGAACAGCCTATCACTATGTTGCGACCGTTACCGCGGGCGCTATCGCATTCGACGACACTACTCCTGACGCCGAGCTTGGGGAGCAGTTGCCGTCCGCCGAATGGCTGATGCCCCCGCCGGATATGAGGGGTATCACGATCCTGGCGAACGGCATTGCCTGCGGTTTCCGCGAAAACGAAGTGTGCTTCTCGGAAGCATTCAAGCCTTATGCCTGGCCGGCTGCCTACCGCCAGACGTACGACCAGGAGATCGTCGCTATTGGCGCGATGGGCACGACACTTGTCGGAATGACAAAAGGAAACCCTTTCACCATCACAGGAGTGGAGCCCGCGACGATGGGCGGAGGGATGGACAAGCTGAGCGTGGCCTGGCCCTGCATGTCAAAGCGTGGAGTCGCGAATTTTGGCTTTGGGGTCGGCTATCCTGCGCCGCAGGGCATGGTCATTATCGGCGGGGAAAGTGACATCGTGACCAGGAACCTGTTCACGCAAAAAGAGTGGTCCGCGCTCAATCCGGAAACATTTATAGCTGCTTCGGCTGACAACCGCTATTACTGCGGCTACTCAGCCAGCGGAAGCTCGCTCATGTTCGTGATCGACAAGGCGGAAGCGGCGGCGTTTATCCAGATCAACCAGAAGATCACCGCTATATGGTCGGACCCCCAGACAGGGAGGTTGTACGTCGCGGCAGACAGGAAAATACACGAGTGGGAAGGCGATACGGGGACGAAACTCGCCTACGAGTGGAAGAGCAAGAAATTCGTGACTGCGCCGCCAGTGAATTACGGCGCCGCAAAAATCGACGCCGACTTTGAAATGACTGAAGCCGAGTCGGCTGCAGCGCAAGTTGCCCATGATGCAACCATTATGGCAAATGCGGGGCTAATGGCCGGCAACAGCATGAACGACGGATTGGGGGACGCGTGCCTTGGGGAATTCGAGATTAGCGGCGACGAAATGCGGCCTGTTCCACCGCTTGCGATTGATTCACTGCAATTCCAGCTTTGGGCAGATGGCGCCCTGAAATACGCGAGGCAGGTGCGTAACGATCGCGCTTTCCGGCTACCCGGCGGTTACAAGTCAGACAATGTGGAAATCGTGTTATCAGGCAATGTGAAAGTTTCGGGCCTGGTGCTGGCCGAGACCATGGACGGGCTGAAGAGGGCATAACAACCTAAGTGAGGTCAGCCAGGGGATAGCAGGAAGCCCATTGGAAGTACCACGAAGCGGGCCGCTTGGGAGCGGCTTTTTTTATTACCATGAAAGGAGCAATAAATGGCGAAATACGCCCACGCAGACGTTCTGGATGGCGGACTGAACGCGATCAGGAACAACGCCATCCGCATGCTGTTACTCAAGAATTATACCGTTGCGGACAGTTACGCGACCGTTACCGGTAATGCGATTTGCACAGTTGTGATGGTTTCCGCGGACTACACCTTGTCAGGTGCGGACGGCGCATCGAGGATACTTACAATCGCTGCCAAGAGCGGGACGGCTTCCGCAAACTCGGGTATTTCTCCCAACCTGCACATTGCATTCACGGACAACGTGGGCAAGGTATTGCTGGTAACGGACGAGACCACTGATCAGGTGGTTACCAGCGGCAATACTGTAAATTTTCCCAGCCTGACGTATACGAGCGGCCAGCCGGTCTGATCACGCATCGCTTACAGGTATCCAAGTCATCAGGAGGATGAATAATGCCCGCTTTTACACAAGCCCAAGCCTCTCGCAGCGCATCCCTGCTCAACCTCAGCTCGCTCGCAAACGCGGCGTATACTGCTTCGCCTGCCATCGATCTCGGCGCCGCCATTCCTCTGGATGTGACACTGGAGGTGGAATGCGTGCCGGGCGCAGCGACGACCGGGAACAAGCAACTCATCCTTTTTGCGAAGTTTTCCCTGGACAACACAAATTTCGGCAGCGGACCGGAAAATGGCAGTTCCACGACAAATGAGTCCGATCTTCACTGGATCGGTACGCTGCCCTGCAACGACAGTGCGTCCCACAGGAAATTCTTCAATTTGCAAGGTCTGCCAGTTACCCGGTATCTCAAGCTCGTGGTGAAAAACGAAACAGGGGTTGCGCTTGCTTCAGGGAACGTCTATCGAGCGGATATCACGGGCGCGTCGGCTTAGGCCATGTCTTCTTTAATTTTGCCAGCGAGGTTCAGGCAGCAACCCCAGTCGGCCCCCAGGCTCGCTCCCGCGTATCAGGATGCTGAACTGCTCGCCCCGTGCATCGACGGCACAGGGAGTGACATAGCCAGGGCAAACCATTTGCTACCCGGGACTGCCCCAGCCCGAACCATACGCCAGCACGGCTACGCGTTGAACTTCAACGGATCGAGCCACTACCTTGTCAGCGCGCGTGCGGTAAAGCCTGTGGGGCAGTTCAGCGTATTTGCGTGGGTAAGACCTGCGGCTGTCAACACCTCTTATACCCGGATAATCGAAACCGATTACACGTCGGGTTTCTATCTCGGCTCAAACACAGCGTCACGTTATTGCTGGATCGTCAACAACGCATCGTTGGAAGGGTGCATTGGAGGCCAGCAGGTCGCTGGCCAGAGAGATTTTATTTGCGGTGTATTCGATGGCTCGAACCGCATTTTATATGTCAACGGTATCCAGGCGGCGAGCAGCGCTGCCACGGCGCCATCCGCGGCGCTGCCAGTCTATATCAGCAGGTGGAATAATACGCCTGGTTATTACTGGAACGGTGACATAGACACTGTCGCCATTTTTAACAGGGCGCTTGGGGCATCGGAGATCTGGTCCTTGTACCAGAATCCCTGGCAGTTATTCAAGGGGCCTGCGCGGCGGCTATGGAGTGCACCGGGCACCCACAATCTGGCCGCCGGGGGACCAATTCAGGCGAATGCAGCAGCCGCGGCAGAGATCACTCTGGTGCAAGCTCTCGGCGGCATTCCGGTATTCCAATTTAATGCTATCGCGTCGGCAGCAGTCACCCAAAGTCACACCCTCGCGACAAATGACGGGGTGGCGGGAGAAGGCTCGGTTCAGGGAAATGCAGCTGCAACGGCAGAGATCACCCAGGCACACGCTCTCGCCGCCGTTCCGTCAGTCCAGCTTACCGCCAGCACGGCTGCAGGCGTAACGCAAGATCATGCGCTCGCTTCAGCTGGCGTTGAGGCTCAGTCGAACACCGGCGCGACGGGAGCAATCGTGCAGATCCACACTCTTGCACCCGATGACGCGACGCAACCGGGCAGTGCAAGTGCCGCAGGGATCGTGATTGCGCTTGCGCTATCCACTGGACCTTGGAGCCAGACGAATGCGGCGTTGATCGGGCAGATTGCCCAGGCACATACCCTGGCGATGCTGCCAGCCCTGACGCAGCTCAATTCATCGACTGTAATCACGGTAACGCAGGCACATGCGCTGGTAGTTGCAAATGCAGCACAAGCAAATATTGGCAGCAGTACAGCAATAATCCCTGGCACGGGCAACCTCGCGGCCGCTTCCCTGCTTCAAACCAACATTTGCGGTTCGGCCGCGATTGCGTTGGCCGGCGCGATACCGGACGTCTTCCGGAACTCGATCGCTGCCTCCGCTGCAATCAAGAAACCGGGTATACCAGGGGGAACACCGGAATGGCTTAGAACCTTTCTTGAGATCATTTCGGGCCGACGTGGAAACAGGATCGCCATTCCCCCCCTGGAGATACTGACCTTCTCCGCTACTCCAACCAAATCCGAGTGCGAGGCGCTGTATTCCTATGTAAACAAGGTACGAGCTTCCATGGCTGATCTTATAAACAGACTGGATGGATAAGTGAACAATGATCTGATCAGCCTTCTTCGGGCAAATCTTGGCGCTGTTTTGAGCGCTGAACTCGCAGCTGATATTTGCATGGCTGCAAGCGCGGTCCCGCGTCTCATCCCTGCCGAAGCAATCGACGGCCTTAGAAGCAGGGAGCATGATGGCTTCGCCTTCGGAGTTGAACGGATTGAAGATATTGCCGCGGAAATGAAGCCATTGCATCGAGCGCACTGGAATGAGACGGAATCGCACCGCCATGGCCTGGAACTGAATCCTGACTACGAAGCATTCACTCGCTACGAGCGCAGCGGCAGGTACTTGTTATTCACGCTGAGGAAGGACGGAAGATTGCTGGGCAATTGCGCCATTTACCTCGACAGAAGCGCCCATACCCAGACACTCATTGCGACCGAAGATACCTTATATCTTTTGCCCGAAGCCAGGCGAGGCAGAGTTGCGCGCCGATTCGTGGCCTACGTCGAGGATGCGCTGCGCGAACTCGGCGTGAGGGAAATCCATATTACGGTGAAGACGGTCAACAGGGCTGGCCGGTTCCTGCAGATGCTTGGCTATCGCCACGTGGAAAACGGATTAATGAAAATACTGGAGGTTGATAATGTGTAGTCCAAAGCCACCCAAGCCCGATCCACTCATCGGGCAGGCAGCAAAGCAGAACGCGGACATCGCCCAGCAGCAACTCGATGCTGCAAGGGAACAACTGGCGTGGGAAAAGGACCGGGCGAGAACTCAGGACCCACTCATTCAGAAAATCGTCGATCAGCAGATACAGTCAGGGAACACCAACGCGGCGAGAGCCGAATCGCAGTGGGAGACTTACCGGAAGCTATTTGCGCCGCTCGAAGAGCAGATGGTTTACGAAGCTGCCGACTTTGATTCGGTGGAGCGCAAGGATCGCGCTGCCGCCGAAGCCGCAGCCGACGTGAGGCGCGGCTACCAGGGTGCTCTAGAAGCAAACGAGCGAGCGATGGAGCGCATGGGCGTGAACCCCGACTCCGGAAAATTTCAGGCGGCCATGAAAGACATCAACCTGAGCCTTGCAAGGGACTCGGCGGGCGCCATGAACAAGGCGCGCAGGGACACGGAATTGCAGGGGATGGCGATGAGGCAGGGTGCGGCCCAGTTTGGGCGAAACATGCCGACCACCGGCATTGCCAGCGATGCAGCGGCCTTGAGTGCCGGGAATGCCGCAACGGATAATCTTGCCACCAAGGCAGGTCTTCATAATGCTGCCTTGAACGCAGCCCAAAACTGGTTCGGAGGCGCCGCAAGCGCTAATACTGCGGCCGGGAATCTGGGTCTTGGGCAATACCAGGGGCAACTGAACGCCTGGCAGCAGGCAAGCCAGAACTCCGCTTCCAATGCAGCAGGACTGGGCAGCCTGTTCGGGCAGCTCGGCAGCGCATACCTCATGAAGCCCGTTGCGTTGCGCAGTGGCGGGATTATCAAGCCAGGGGAACCAGTTAACCAGGCCGTGCCCCCAGGAGCTGATCGAAACGCGGATTTGTCCCGCTTTCCCCTTCAAAACCGGGGCAGTAGCGGGTTATCGTTTCTGAAGCGCTCAGGGCGCGATGGAGGCGGCTTGATTGAAGGGCCGGGAACAGGCGCGAGCGATTCCATTCCCGCCACTATTGAAGGCATTCAGCCTGTCCGGTTATCAAACGGCGAAGCGGTGCTCAACGCCGAGGCAGTGCAATTGCTGGGAGAAGACTTTATCCATCGGGTCAACAACGCCGGTCTTGGCGGCGCTGAAACTGGCGCTCGGAGACGGGGCAGAGGTGAGCAGAGCGGGCAGAAGCCAGTTCAAGGACACGGGAAAACGGGAGGGAGAAAAGCTAATGCTTAATGTTGGAGCATTCGCGGGTGGGCTCGCACAAGGCATACGCAGCGGCCAGGAAATGCAAGTAAAGGCGCAGACGGCTGATCGACTGGCGCGGACCGGCGATCAGGAAACCGAAATGCATCAGTTCAGAATGGATAAGGCCGCTTTCGAAAAAGACAAGCGGAACCGGCTCAAAGCTGCGAATGAAGAAATTGCAGCAGGATGGGAAGAGGTGGGGCAAGGGAGCGCCGATGAATCCCCAGCATCCGTTACACCGGGGTTGAAGGACCTGGCTTCCCCGGAAGGGCGACGCGGAGAAACTGTCCCGGCTGGACTTGCAAGCGAATCTCCCGCCGCCGGACTGAGCCAATTGGGGAAATTGCCGGCGCCGAGGGCGCAGGCAATGCAACGTCCGGATCCGGCAGAGGCAATCGGGAGGCGAATGCTAGTTGGCGACCTGCTGGAAAACAAGGACGAGCTTACCCGCATGGCCAATATTTACAAAAAGCATGGCCTCCTTGCCGACATGCTCCCCTGGATGAACAGTGCTTACAGCGCAAAGAAAAAACGGATTCCCGACGCGCTGCATCTGCTATTGGCCGTTGACGCGAAAGGGGCGAGAGAAGCGCTGCGGCAAGGCGGGATAAACCTGACTGATGACCCGGTTCAAGTAAATCCAGGCAACGGACGTGCCGGAATGTGGAAGTTCAGGTTTGAAGGTAATTCAGAGAAGGAGATTGGTTTGAGGGAGCTTGCGCGGAAGTTTATTCCTTATATTCGTAACTTGTAATAGCTCAGCTTAATCTGACGTTTGTTTCGGTCTTGCCCTATCCTCGTAGATTCCTTTGGAATGGCGTTTTCAGCCTGAGCCCGTGCATGATCGCCAGCTGGAAGATTTTGGCCTGTTCAAGTGCGATGCCTACTGGGAGGCGACACCCCTTCCGAGTCTTGAGTTTGCTGGCCAAATAATGCTTAATGTTCTTGGCCTCGTATGCAGTGCGCTTGTCATCTCGTCGAGTAGCTCGTAGTGGCGGTTCTCGATGTCGTACTCCCACAAGCCTGCAGGGGGGTCGCGCGCGTGGGTTATAACGTAGGAAACTGGCGTGTCGACAAGCACTCGCGCTTCGTGGAGGATATTACTGGCGACGGTACAGCCGATATTGTTCGCTTCTCGAACTCAGGGACCTGGGTTTCGGAGTGGTTCTGATTTTCCAGGAAGCGTTTTTCACGCCGTTCGGCGCTGGGTATCATGATGGACCTCGCGAGGAGGGGTAACGCTCCACAGCCCCTCTTGCACCTTGGCAATATTGATTTTGGCCAAAAGACATCGCCGACAGGGTTGGCGAATAGTCCAGCGTTTAAGATGAGCTCCCAGAAGAAGTAGCTTATCTTCCTAACGTTCCCACTGTGGGTAATAATGCTCTGACTGCTGAGTTTGATTGAACGGATTGATTGGGAGGTTTGAGAATAAAACTTGCAACTTCACCAAGGCTCGTTTCCCAGTCACCCGCGTCAGCTAAAATTTGGAAAGCCGCGCGCTTCCGAAGCGAAGCCAACTGTTCATAATTGTCAAGGGCGTATCGCAATGTGGCCGCCAGGCACGAAGCCGTAGGCGCCGAAAGCAGACAGTTTTCACCATTCTTGAGGAGCCAGGTCGTTGCCGGATTGTAGTTGCTGACCACCACTGCGCCTGAAGCCATCAACTCAAGAGGCAGGTAGGATGGATGCTTGGTCATCATCATTACAAGGCCAACGTGTACGCTCCGGTAAATCTCTCCCGTTTCCTCATAAGGCAACAAGCCTATGTTTCTGACTGCTCCATCGAGTCCATAGTCTGCCGGATTCCAGTCCGCTCCAGCACAAACAATGTCGAGTGAGTCACCGAATTCCTGCTTTAATTGCTGCAGAGCTGTAACTGCTATTTCGAATCCGTTCCTCGGCGTTCCTGGTCTCGCATAATAAAACAGCTTTT
>DASSHJ010000002.1:0-17160 GCA_035692965.1 Nitrosospira sp.
AAAAAATGGTAGTGCGATCCAACCTGGATAGGACGGTCACCCGTGTTACGCACTTTCAGCTTTAGCGTTCTTCGCCCGGCATTGATCTCCACCGGCTGTTGGCAGAGAAACCATTCACCCGCCTTGGTCATTGTTGGACTCCTTTGATAAATAGACGGTTAATCGACACCGGGACGGAGAAACGGATTGCAGCCAGAACGAAAGGCATCAGAAACAAAATGGCGTCAGGAAATCGGATCAGGCACGGTGATGAGCTGCGTGCCGGTCAGGAAAGTGGCCTCGACCTGGATCAGGTTGACCATTTCAGGAACGCCGTCCATCACGTCGTCGCGTTTAAGAACCTGCTTCCCGATAGCCGTCACTTCGGACAAAGTTTTTCCATCCCGCGCTCCTTCGAGAAGCGCTTCGCAGATGAGCGCAATGGCCTCGGCATAATTCAGCTTCAGGCCCCGATCCTTGCGTCGTCGGGCGAGATCCGCGACCTGGTAGATCACGAGCTTCTCCGTTTCGCGAGGGGTGAGCATCAAGGAGGAGATGAGTGTTTCAGGCATGGCGAACTCCCCAAAAAATCCAGGCACAATCAGTAACTAGAAGCGAGTCGTACCTCGCCGCCTGCAGCTTCAGATCATCCAGCGGCAATAATGCATAACGCATGGGCAGATCGCCACTAAAGGCAATTTGCATACGGTGCTCGTTTATTTGTAGACCCTTTTTCCCTATTTGCAAGCCAACGAACAATTTTTTTGCACTCAAAATACCTACGGCCCAGGCCATTAAAATTCAATGGCTTGTCCACCTTTTGCCGGGACGATCGGGCGAGTCGGAGCTACAGAAAAATTAAGGAAAAATGCCGACGGACTGCGGTTTATCGGTGAGTTTCTGTGGGAGACTTTTCATTTCTCTTTAATAAACCGTGGTCTATCTCCAGTTTTCTCTCCTCATCAGATTGCTTCGGCATGAGACGAAAAGCGGGAAGCGGAGTGCGCTCAACTCTCGATCAAATTCGTCTGCGACCTTGAAAAACCTGCGATCCACCTTATATTGAGTATTGGTAAGGGAAATACGCGCTTCAACACTAATTTCATCTAAAGGAGGCAGTATGGCTATTGCTCGTTATGAACCCTGGAGTTTGTTGCATCAGTTACATCGGGAACTGGATCGGGCCCGCGAGGGAGGAAATGGTGAAGGATCGGCGGTCACTGCTCAATGGGCTCCAGCAGTGGACGTCAAGGAGGAGCCGGACAAATTCGTTCTCCAAGCTGACCTGCCGGGCGTAAAGCCTGAAGAGATCGATGTAAACATGGAAGATGGCGTGCTGACCATCAAGGGAGAAAAGAAAACAGACGCTGAAAACGACCAGGAAGGTTATAAGCGCATCGAAAGGACCTATGGCTCGTTTTACCGCCGCTTCAGCCTTCCGGATACCGCGAACCCGGATGCGATCTCAGCCAAATCGAATCAGGGAGTCCTTGAGATCGTCATTCCAAAGCGCGAAGCAGTCCAACCTAAACGCATCAACGTCACCTCTTGATGCCGCATTGTCCGGTCAGACTTTCCAGATAGCCTTTCAGGTATCAGCACAGTGAGAAAAACGAAGCGGAGTATGCCGAAACTTGGCATTCTCCGCTTCGTTATAGCCAACGCACGCAGAATCCTGGCTTAACACCGATCCTGCCGATGTTCCTTCACGGGACTAATGGGTGAGAAACTCCCTGCAGCGCCTGATCGACGCAGCCGTGATAAACAGCAGTGCGCCAAACAATACGATGGTGGCGCCCGAGGCCGCATTCAGGATATAACTTAGATACATGCCTCCTACCCCGGTTGCCGCCCCGATGACAAAAGCGTAAACCAGCATCCGGCCGAAACTGGCGGTCATCACGCGGGCTGTCAGCGCGGGCGTGATGAGAGTGGCGGCAATCATCGTCACCCCAACTACATTCATGGAGGCGATGATGGAGAGCGTGAGAAGGAATGAGAACATGAATTGCACTGCTTCCGTCCTGATGCCAAATACTTGAGCCGCCTCATTGTCGAACGTAGAGAAGAGCAGCGGGCGATACAAAAATAATATCGCGATAATCGTGCAAGCGGTTACCAGGCCGATAATCAGCAGATCCTCATGGGTGATGCCCAGGATATTGCCGAATAGAGCCGCCTCGAAATTCTGGCTAAAGGTGCGTACCTGGCTCATGATTGCGACGCCCAGCGCAAACATGGCTGTTGTGACGATACCAATGGCCGCATCCAGCTTGATCTGTCCGTTCCTGGTAATCCGGTTGATGAGGAGTGCCGCCAGCAGTCCCATTGCGCCTGCCCCTGCGTAAAAATCGAGATTCAGGGTGAAACCTACCACGGCTCCGCCAAATGCCGCATGGGACAGCCCATGCCCGACGTAGCTCATGCCTCGCAATACCACGTACACGCCGATTAATCCGCACAGCGAGCCGACCATCAAGGCGGCCAGGAGGCCGTGCCGGAAAAACTCGTATTCGAGGGGCTCAACCAGGAATTCCATGATGATTACCCGTAATATGCAGGAGCGTGTTGTTGGCGACCAGAAAATGGCCCTCGTGCCTGACGATGACCATGTCGCCCCCATAAGTTCTTGTGAGAACTTCGTTCGTAAAAATATCACTGGGTTGACCCTGCGCCACTAGGCCTTTATTGAAGCAGATCACCCAGGGAAGATGTGAAGCAACCGCATTAAGGTCATGCGTGCTGAGCAGGATCGTGATTCCATCCCTGTTAATGTCCGCCAGCAGATGCAACACTTCATGCTGGGTCTTGATATCCACCCCCGACGTCGGCTCGTCGAGGACGAGGAGCTGTGGATTATTGATTAACGCACGCGCGAGAAAGGCGCGTTGACGCTGTCCGCCGGAAGTATTCATGATGGGCTGATGGAGACAATCGTAAATACCCAGCCTCCGGGCCAGTTCTCGCGTTCGCTCGCGCTCTTCCCTGCTTGCCCACGGCCAGATACGCTTACCCGTATAGAACCCCATCATGATGACTTCTTCTACCGTAACCGGGAAGTTCCAGTCGACACTTCCCAACTGTGGAACGTACCCGATGGTGCCCAGCGGGGCGTTCGCCACGGGATGGCCATTCAAGCGTACGTCGCCTGAAAAAACCCGTTGCGTGCCTAGAATGGTCTTAAGCAAAGTCGTTTTTCCACAGCCCGTAGGCCCCACAATGCCGGCAAACCGGCCTACCGGTATTTCCAGCGAAAGGCCGGAAAATACGACGTTACGACCGTAACCGGCAGCCACCTCGCTCAATGTGATCGCCGCGTTCATATATAGATCATCGTAATTCAGGGCTGAATATTGCTTGTGTTCACATTTGCAATACAACGTGCATCGCCGGCGAGCGCAGCCGTCATGGTTGCGACATTATTTGCCATCATTCCGATAAAGGAATTATTCGGCGGTGGAGGCAATTCGTCATCCGATAGCTGATCGATGAACTTCACTCCGGTTTCGCGGGCAATTTGCTCCATCACTTTGCTCGGAAACACCTCGGAACCAAAAATGGCAGGGACCTTCTCCTGCCTGATCTGCTTGATAATACGGATAACTTCCCTTGGGCCCGGCTCGGAAAAATCGGATGGTTGAACAGCTGCGATGACCTTTACCCCATAGCGAGGTGCGAAATAAGCAAAGGAATCATGGTAAGTGACCAGCTTGCGGTTCTTTTCGGGAATAGTCCTGATGCAACTGAAGATCGCGCTGTCAAGTTCCTGCAATTTCGCAAGATAGACGTTACTGTTTTCGATATAGCCGGGTGCGTTTAGAGGGTCGAGCGCAACCAGATTGTCCCTCACGATCTCTACATAACGCATCGCAAGCGCGATGTCAGGCCACAGATGTGGATTCGGGTGCCCTCCCGTCCGGGGAAAGCTGAAATCGTATCGCCATTGTTCCTTGCGAAGCGCGCCGTTGCCTAGCTCAAGAATCGGAGTTGAACTCTTCTTGACTTTTTGGGCGAGCTTCAAAGTCGGCGCCTCAAGCCCGAGTCCATTCAGGATGATGATATCTGCAGTGCTAAGCACCCGCGCATCCGTGGGCACTGGCTCAAACGTATGAGAATCGGTTCCGTCGGGCACGATGCCCGTCACAGCGCCGTAGCCGCCGGCAACGTTCCGGACAATATTGGTGATGGGCGCAACCGTGGTAACGATGCGTATTTTTTTTATTGCATCCGAACCATGGCTCACGGCGGGTAAAGGCAAAACCAGCAGGAATGATAAAAGCTTCAAGCCCTGAAGGATCGATCGAAACATGTTAGCTACCGGCATAGGGGGATTTGCGGGCATTCGATGTGTCTAGCTAGTTTATAGCTTCGAAAATGATATGAACAGTTATAAATATTTCATACTGAAAAAATAGGAGGCCTCCAACGCTTGACGCACGGATACAGCAGTGATTGAATGTATGAATATTACAAGAATCTTCATACATTATCCCGGTTCACGCCGTCGAGAGATACATGATTTAAATCCATGCCCCCCGCGACGCTTTGGCACGATCCAGGGATAACCACTATCCTGGCCATGTCCCTACTTCTGATCCCTTCGGCTTTTCTTATTGGCAATGCCAACGCACAGCAAACCCTTGAAGTTATCGACGGCAAACCCGGAACGCAATTGAAAAAGCGAAAAGCCGTAGAAAATGCTCCCTCATCCCAGAGCACCCCCCTGCGTGTGCCCGAGATTACCGACAGGGCAAATTCAGGCGAAAGGCAAGATTTCCTTACAAGCCAGGCGAGCAATAATCCCGTTATGAGACTGAACGAGGTCACTGTGACGGGAAAAGAGCGCGCGACAAGTCTTCTCAATGAAGCGCAATCCGCATCCCAGGGATTCATAGGGCAGGTGCAGATCAGGAGGCGCCCGCTTTCGCGCGTCGGCGAGCTTGTCGAGTTTATTCCCGGGATGATCGCCACCCAGCACAGCGGTGACGGAAAAGCCAATCAATATTTCCTGAGGGGGTTCAATCTCGATCACGGCACCGATTTTGCGACCTTTATCGATGGCGTGCCTATCAATCTCCCCAGCCATGCCCATGGGCAGGGTTACATGGATCTCAACGGACTTATTCCTGAGCTGATCGACAATATCCAGTATGGAAAAGGGCCGTATTACGCGGATCAGGGAGATTTTTCAGCGGCAGGGCATGCCAAGATCGGGACCTTCAATTCGCTTCCGGAGGGACGGGGTTTTGCGAAATTCACTGCGGGATCATTCGGCTTTTATCGCGGAGTAGCGGCCAACTCGAGAAGAATCGGGGATGGCAACTTGCTCTATGCGGGCGACGTAAATACTTATAACGGTCCTTGGGCGTTGGCGGAACAAGCGCTCAAGTTCAACGGGATGCTCAAATACAGCATCGATAGAAACAATTGGGGTGGAAGCGTGGGCATCAAGGCGTACCAGGCAGATTGGCGCGCAACCAATCAGATACCCCTATTCGCAGTGAATGAAGGGCTGATTGGGCGATTTGGCAATATTGATCCCACCGATAACGGGAAAACCGGCCGCTACACCTTGCACGCTGATTGGTGGCAAAAGGAAAATAACTATCGGCGGGACGCCTCCATTTACCTGGTCAAATATGACATCGACCTGACTTCAAATTTCAGCGGCTTCATCAATTCGGTTTCCAGTGGCACGATTCTTCCAGGCGGAATCATTCCGAGCGACCAGATGAATCAGACGGAATCCCGAATCTATTTCGGCGGCAAAGCCGGACAGAGCTGGTTCAACAAAGTAGCGGGCTTCGAGATGGAAAACTCCGTAGGGGTCCAGGTACGCACGGATTTGAATCACGTGCTGCTGAATCATTCCAACCGCGGAGTCGTGTATCAGAACGTGAGTAACAACCGGATTGGGCAGACCAGTGTCGGCGTTTACGTGCAAAACGAGACGTTCTGGCTGCCCAAGCTTCGGACTATTGCGGGATTGCGAGGTGACATCTTCAATTTTGACGTTCACGCCATAACAGTGCCACAAAACTCCGGCAACAAGACCTCTTCCCTGGCAAACCCCAAATTGAGCATTATCGTGGGCCCCTGGCATCGCACCGAATTTTATCTAAATGGTGGAGGAGGTTATCATTCCAATGATGCGCGCGGCGTAACGGCGACCATCAGCACAAATCGGATTGTAGGCAACAATTTTCCTCCTCAGTTGCAGGCTGATGGGTTAGTGCGCGCGTGGGGCGCGGAGGCGGGCTTGCGCACGGAGGCCATTGAGGGCCTCAAATCCACCCTGGCGGTTTGGTACCTGCATTCCGGCTCGGAACTGGTATTCAGCGGCGATACAGGGACCACCGAAGCCAGCGGTGCAAGCACCCGGTACGGCATCGAGTGGGCAAATTTCTACAAACCCGTAAAATGGTTGACGCTCGATGCTGACTTTTCCTTTACGCACGCGCGCTATGATCGACCTCAGCTCAACCAGGCGAGCGATCCAGCGAACCGGGCTTACGGGTTTCATATTCCCAATGCAGTCGGCAGAACCATCAGCGCGGGCGCGACCTTGAATTTACCGTATAATTTCTTTGCCACCCTTCGCCTGCGCCACTTTGGCAATGTAACGGTGGACACCAATAATCCCGTTCCACCTTATAGCACCAGCATCGTGAATTTCTCGACAGGGTACGAGATCGCGAAAAAACTTAAAATCCAGCTTGATGTACTGAATCTGCTGAACGCTAAAAGCTTCGACATTGCCTATTATTATGGGTATCAGACGAGCCCTTCGGCTAAAGCAAGAGATGGCCTTGTTTTTCATCCTATCGAACCGCGCATGTTTCGCGCGAGCCTGATGTATCAATTCTAAGACCGGCCTTCGCTGGAAAGACAATGGAACGCCTTACCATATCGCTGGATAACCAGCTTTCCCAACAGTTCGATGAGTTCATACGCGCGCGGGGTTATACCAACCGATCAGAAGCCATGCGCGACCTGATACGGGAGCATCTCGAAGCTGCACGGCTCGAAAACAGGGGTGCAGGACACTGCATAGCTACCCTCAGCTATATCTACAACCATCATGAGAGCGATCTCGCTGGGCGCGTGACCTCCGTACAGCATGATCACCATGATTTGACCCTCTCCAGCATGCACGTCCATCTGGATCATGACAACTGCCTGGAAATCGCCATCCTGAGGGGAGGAATTGACGAGGTTGAAAAATTTGCCAACCTCGTCATTGCCACGCGCGGAGTGCGAAACGGGAAATTACACATGATTCCCGTGGAGATCAGAGAGGAACAGCATACGTCCGCCTCGCCGCCACACATCCACAGCAACCCTCTTACATGATCCACAAAGATAGAAGCTGCCGCTTTTACGCCTGGCGCTCGTCCCTACAGATACACTGAAAGCAGAAAACAGTCGGCTTCTATTTGGCTGCGGGCTGCGACCAATACCTCGACATCCCTGCCGCAAATAGAAACATCCACATCGTCAGCACAAAGGGAAACGTAAGAGTAGGCAGCCCGATCGGGGTGAGGAAGTTCGCAAGTCCAGCCTGGCATATGACGGTCAGGATTCCCGCCAGGAACGCCAAGGCGGCGCTCTTCCCCGTAGGCTTGAGGAAGACCCAGCCAATCGCCATCATGGTCAGTACGGGGTTGAAGCCGTACAAGCCCATTTCGATCGCATTCAGGTTTGCTCCCAGAAGCATGGCCGCAACCATGCCGACTGCTGCGCCGCAGGCAGCCATGAGCGCGCCTCGGAAGGAAACGACCGCAATACCGGCCAGGAACAGAATCCCCACAACCACGCTGTCAGCAAACATCACCTCGCTTACCCCCTTTGTAAGCGCAGTGAACCAGAGATCTGTCGGCACCGATCCAGCTCCTGTCACGGCCGAAGGAATGGCAGGTGGAGGCAAAACCGGCCCCCGGGCAAAGTTGTCGAACGCGTATACTGCAACCAGGAACATCCAGCAAGTCAATACAAACGGGGACGTCGAAGCGGGAACGTTATAGGGAGCGAGAATTCGCATCAATGCCGCCAGCACGACGCTCGATAATATCGACGCAAGCACGACATAGAGCCAGAGTTGCGGAGAATGCTCCAGGAACAAAAACAGGCATGGCCCCACCAGCGTTCCGTTGAAGCCGTATAACCCCGCATCGATATCATCATCGGAAAACCCCAGCACGTAAGCGGTGGCTGTACTGCTTATGACGCCTACCGTCGCAGCAAGCCCGGCGCTTAAGCCTCCTATATAGAGGGCAATCAAAAATATGAGGCCGGTTACGGCGTTGCCGCAAAAAAACACCTGCCCCACACCCCTTAGAACCGTTCGTAGGGGACGAGGAAGCGCGGCTTCGACTGTTAACGACCAACCCATCATGATCGGCTCCGGATTTCGCTATTGGACATCACTTGGCTATACATTCGAACAACTGACCGCTGTTTTTCCCTTAATGCACGTTCTGCCCGGACTCCTCCGCCTTTTTCGCCTTGACTTCATCCAGCAACCCCTGTTTGACGATGAAATCCACGACCTGATCGACACCCTCGCCGGTATGCAGATTGGTAAATACGAACGGGCGTTCTCCCCTCATCTTTCTTGCGTCCCGCTCCATCACTTCCAGGCTTGCGCCCACATGAGGCGCAAGGTCGATCTTGTTGATGACCAGCAGTGCTGAACGGGTAATCCCCGGGCCGCCCTTTCTCGGTATCTTCTCGCCGGCGGCGACATCGATCACGTAAATGGTCAGGTCGGAAAGCTCCGGGCTGAAGGTGGATGCCAGGTTGTCCCCTCCCGACTCGACCAGGATAAGATCGAGATCAGGGAAATCGGCGGTCATCCGTGCAATCGCCTCGAGGTTGATCGAAGCATCTTCCCTGATCGCGGTGTGCGGACAACCGCCGGTTTCCACTCCCATCAGGCGTTCCGGAGGCAAGGCCTTGGCACGCAGCAGGATTTCCATATCCTCCTTGGTATAGATATCGTTGGTGATCACGGCCATCTCATAGCGGTCGCGCATCCTTTTGCTCAGCGCCTCGCACAGTGCGGTTTTTCCGGAACCGACCGGCCCGCCAATGCCGACTCTCAATGGATTCGATTGTTTATTCATGGTCTCAATGTAGTATTCAAGATCGATAAATGCGGCTGTATTGCGTTTCATGCCGCATCGACAGCAATGACAGCCCCGGCGCCCAGTTGGACAACTGCTCGTCGCGCAACCCGCGCGCATGTTCCGCCGCTTTCTGGATAACAGGATGCAGGGAAAGCAGAAGACGCTGACCGGATAGCTGCCCGAGGGGAACGGACTTCACGCACACCAGCACCTGGTTCTCGGCCAATGAAAACAGCATTCCCAGCAGTGCGCTTTCGTGTGGCACGCCCAGGGCCTGCGCCGCACAGGCAAGCGCAGTCGGCAGGGGAACGTCAGCTTGGCCTGCAAGCATGCTCACCAATGCCTCGTCTGCAATCCCGAGATCCACCACGAGCTTGCCGAGCGAATAACCCATCTGTATGGTTTCTGCCCGAAACTCGGCCGTGTCGCGGGCGGCAACGAGGCGTTCTGTCCACAACGTCACCGTCTTCCCGTCGCGCGCCTCGAAAGCTTTCAGAAGACGCCAGAAGATGGGGGCCTCAAAATCCGAGGCAATCCCAATCGACTCGGTTATCCAGCTTCGCGCGGAATCTTCATTCGTGACCATGCCTGCTTCGATGGATGCTTCCAGGCCCTGCGAATACGTATAAGCGCCGATGGGCAGCGAGGGGCTTGCGAGTTGCAACAAGCGAAGCAGCGAGCTCGATTGCATCATGCTCGTCAAGGCTTGGAGTCCGAAGGCCGGTGAATTTTCTGGTGCACCGGTATTGGCGCCAGCGGACCATGGCCGTGACCATGAGCATGAGAATGGCTGTGGCCATCTCCGGCATGGTGATGCCCTCCGCCACTATAAGCCCCTGCTTCCGGTTCAAATTGCGCACTTTCTTCCACCACAGTTGCTCCCACGCCTTCCAGCATCTCCTTCAATACCCCATCCTGGTAAATGCGCAGGAACCCCTCGCCTACCTGGGTCTGGGTATGACGGTTGCCAAGGTGGAACGCGCAGCGCAGCAAATCGTGAGGCGTACTGCAGGTAATCCGGTAGGTAGGCTCTTCGGCTGCGACAATACGGATCACTCTTCCATCGTCTCCCTGAAGAAGATCCCCATTGCGCAGTACAGTACCCCTGGGAGTAAAAATCGCAGCTTCTTCTCCCGAAGCCAGCCGGGTGCGCAAGCGGCTGTTTTCGCGCAACTCATAAGGTAGAATGAGCTGCGCAAAAACGTCATCCGCATGCGCTATTTTCGTATTCAAGGTAAGCATGCTTAAAACAGAAAATATCGCTGGGCCATGGGCAGGACATCCTCTGCACCGCATGTGAGGAGTTGTCCGTCCGCCCGGACCTCGTAGGTTTCCGGATCGACTTCCATTTTGGGCGTAGCGCCGTTGTGGATCATGTCCTTCTTGCGCAAATGGCGAGTGTTTTTAATCGGAATCAGGTTTTTGTCAAGACTGAGCTTGTCGACCAGCCCCGAGTTGATCGCTGCCTGGGAGGTGAACGTGAAGCTCGAGGTCTTGATACCGCCACCATATCCACCGAACATATATCGGTAGTGCACAGGTTGCGGAGTCGGGATCGAGGCGTTCGGATCGCCCATCAGCGAGGCAGCGATCATTCCGCCCTTCAGGATCATTGACGGCTTGACGCCGAAGAAAGCGGGCCTCCACAGCACCAGGTCAGCGTACTTCCCCACTTCGACCGAACCGATTACCTCCGAAACGCCATGCGTGATGGCAGGATTGATGGTGTATTTGGCGATATAACGTTTAACGCGGAAATTGTCATTCTTGGAGGTATCTTCCTGCAAGGTGCCGCGCTGGATTTTCATCTTGTGCGCGGTCTGCCAAGTACGTATCACTACCTCCCCGATACGCCCCATCGCCTGCGAATCCGATGACATCATCGAGATGGCGCCCATATCCTGAAGGATATCCTCGGCCGCGATGGTTTCCTTGCGTATGCGCGATTCCGCGAATGCAACATCCTCCGGGATGGCCGGATTCAGATGGTGGCATACCATCAACATATCCAGATGCTCATCCAGCGTGTTGACGGTATAGGGCCGGGTCGGGTTGGTGGATGAGGGCAGAACGTTTTCCTGACCTACGACGGCGATAATGTCAGGCGCATGCCCTCCGCCCGCGCCTTCTGTGTGAAAGGTATGGATGGTGCGGTCTTTGAAAGCAGCGATGGTATTTTCCAGGTAACCGCCTTCATTGATGGTATCAGTGTGAATGGCGACCTGTACGTCGTATTTATCGGCAACGTTCAGGCAATTGTCGATAGCCGCGAAGGTCGTTCCCCAGTCTTCATGCAACTTGAGGCCACATGCTCCGGCAAGGATCTGCTCTTCATTGGGAGTTGGCAGGCTCACATTGCCTTTACCAAAAAAACCGGTATTCATCACCAGGCCGTCTGATGCTCTGAGCATAGAATGGATATGCCAGGGGCCAGGCGTGCAGGTTGTCGCCGCAGTACCCACAGCCGGGCCGGTTCCCCCACCCAGCATGGTTGTGATTCCATTCATCATCGCATCCTCGGCTTGTTGAGGACAAATGAAGTGAATGTGGCTGTCGATCCCCCCCGCGGTAAGAATCATATGCTCCCCAGCAATGATTTCGGTCGCCGCGCCAATCATCATCGTCACATTAGGCTGGATATCCGGGTTTCCCGCCTTCCCGATCGCTGCAATCTTGCCATCCTTGAGACCGACGTCAGCCTTGACGATACCCCAATGGTCCACGATCACCGCATTGGTAATAACAGTATCCATGACGTCCGCGTGATTTCCCTGGGATTGGCCCATGCCGTCCCGAATCACTTTTCCGCCCCCGAACTTGACTTCTTCCCCGTAGGTCGTGAAATCTTTTTCGATCTGGATGAACAACTCTGTATCAGCGAGGCGGACCCGATCCCCGGTCGTGGGTCCGACCATCTCCGCATAAGCTTGCCTGGAAATTTTTAGACTCATTTTTCTGCTCCTTTATCGGATTGGGATGTCGGCCGGTGGTCCTTCAGTTTGCCCATCACTTTCTGATTAAAACCGTACACGATCCGGTTTCCCGCAAGCTCGACGAGTTCAACAGTACGTTCCTGCCCCGGCTCAAAGCGAACCGCTGTTCCCGCCATAATATTCAGGCGCATGCCATAGGCCGCCTCCCGGTCGAATTTCATTGCCGAATTGACTTCGTAAAAATGAAAATGGGATCCGATCTGGATGGGGCGGTCGCCCCCGTTGGAAACAGTGATCGTCCTTGTTTTCCTTCCTGCATTCAACTCTATCTCACCCTCCTCCGCGAATACTTCTCCCGGAATCATCGGTACTCTGGCCATCATAATCTCCTGTATATGTCGCGATCTCAAGGAATGGGATTGTGCACCGTGACAAGTTTGGTTCCATCCGGGAACGTTGCTTCCACCTGGATCTCAGGAATCATCTCCGGAACGCCTTCCATGACGTCGGAACGCGTCAGCACTTTTCCGCCGTCCGCCATCAATTCCGCAACGGTATGACCGTCACGGGCGCCTTCGAGCACCGCGCAGGTGATCAGGGCAACCGCTTCCGGGTAATTGAGTCGCAGGCCGCGGGCCTTGCGCCTTTCGGCCAGCAATCCGGCGGTAAAAATGATCAACTTGTCTTTTTCTCTTGGTGTCAGATCCATATGCTTCCTCCTCGATAAACAGATGATTGTTCAATTTCTGTTCCAAAAGGATCAGAAACCCGGGTCGAAAATCGACCGGAGCGTTGCCTCGAAACGCGTTTCATCTTGAATATAGCTCTGCGGCAGTTGCCACGCCACCTCATGTATTCCAGCTGCGAGGTACTACCGCCGTACGGCCGAGCATTGCAGGCCGCAGGTGCTTCCAGACATCGAGCATGACACGTCGCGCCTTTTCACTCGAGTTGCCCAGGTAGCGCGCGACCACCAATCCTTTCAACTGGGAGATCCCCGCTTTATCCCCTTGCGCCACAATTCCAGCAGCGCCTTCCCGCGCCGCGTCTATGACGTCCGGTGAAACACTTTGTCCTGCCGCAATCAAAGTTGCACAAACCGTGCTCCCCGCGAGCACAAGCGGGTTTGCCATTGCAGGGCTGCCGCCGGACAGTCTCAATTGTTCATACCACATCAGTTTTTCATCCCGGCGAATGCTGATCCGCTGGCGAATCTCTCCCCCGCTGAATGATTCCCCGGAAGCGGTGCGCCCGAAGCATAAAATCTCGCAACCGATATAGCAGGCCTCCTTCCCCAGTGTCACATGATGCTCAAGCTCGACCTGTGCATTGTCGAAGAAAATCGCCTCCTGGGGAAACCACTCGAGCGAACCTCCTCGACCCACTTCCAGCGTCACGTTCTGTCGTGACACGTGACCGTTGGCCTTGTACCATTTTGCCGCCCCTGGAGTAGTGATCTGTGCCCTTCCCCGATCGCCGACCTTTGCTTCGATTTCCATCTGATCGCCACCGACCACTCCCCCAGGAGGATGGACGATGACCGCCTGGCATACCTCCCGCCCTTCGGGATAAAAAGGCTTTTGTATGATCAGTGGTCCGAAATGGTTGCGTTCGATCAGGCGGGTGGCTCCTGCATCCTCCGCGAATTTCAAAGACAGGCGCGCATGGAGTGGCGGGTGCGGCTGGCCTACAGACAAAACGGGCACAGGTTCCGAGGGGAAAAGTCGATGGATTACAACGCTCTCCGGCATTGTCCGCCTATTGGGGAAGCAGGGAATGTCGTTCATTTTTTGTTCTTTGTCGGTTGCTGCTCTTATCGCAGCCCCTACCTGCAGTCGATACAGGAATTACATCTGCAACTGGAAGGACAACTTGAAAACGTCCACCTTGCTCCCGGTTACATTGGGTGCATAATTCAGGCCCTTCGTGTAAAGGTCGCCGTGCTGATAGTAAGCCGAAATGCGCGCTTTAAAGCCATCGATCACATAGTTCACCCCACCCTCGATTTCTTCGCGCGTACTGCTGTGATTCGGCTGAATGCTGGTGTATCTCCCGTACGGCTGGAGTTTTCCGATACCAATCCGCATGGGGGTCAGGTACAGGCCCGTGACCGTCCAGGATTTTCCATCGAACATGCAAAAACAGTTGGGGTCCGTAAACGCTGCAGGTGAATAATTTGCATAAAACTGCTTGTACTCCGCAACTACGGTCGCCACCCCCAGATTTCTTGGCAGCACCTTTTCCAGGAGCGCATCCCCAACAAGTCCGAGGAAGTTGCTTCGATGGGCGAACGAACCGGCGCCATCCTTCTGGTACGACGCGCCGAATGCCAGCGCGAGGATATCGCCCGCCTTGCCGAAGTACGTGCTGCTCGTGTAGTAGCCGGGGTTTTTCTCGGGATTCAGGAAATTGTAGGTGAAGCGCCCAGCGTATACCGGGCTGTCACCCTGGTTCGGTCCGATGCCAGGGGCGGAGGTCAATCCTCGGTATACACCCACCGCATATTGCAACGTACCCTTCACAAAACCGGGTTCAAGGCTTCCCCAGTAGGTCCCGCCATCGTCACGGCCATATCGGCCGGCCCCGCCCACGCCGAATTTAGTGCTGAAATCCTGCGAGAAGAAGGGTGTTTTGAAGGCATCGTGGGTAGCCTGGAAAAAAGGCCCGCTCAACTCACCCCGTTCAGTAGGTACCAGCATGCGGCCACCCCAGACGTTGAGATACCTGTTGTACTCGAACTTCCCGATCGCATCAAGAATGTTGTAAGACATCTTGGGATTACTGCCCGGCTGGGTGTTATTACAGAAAAAGCATTCGGTATTGATTTCAAACTTGATATACCGGTGCACTTGTCCATTGACGTACAAACGAGCGTTGTCGATAAGAAACGCTTCGTCGAAGCGGTCTGCAGCCTTGTTCTCTGCCCAGCGGCCCGTGCCCCGAAAACCCATCCCGAATGTTACCCATTTGGTGTCATCGATTGCATACTTCGGACCGCTGGGAAGCGTGACATCCTCTGCGTATGCCAGGGATGATAAAAGCGCGGCCGCCGAAATGATGAGCAGGCCGAGCGTGCCAAAATAACTTTTTCGTTGCTCCACTACCCCGCCTTTTAATGGCCGATTTTGGATAACCCTTTTCCCACAGGCGGCTTCAGCCGGGAACAGCGTGTATGCGCACATCTTAAATGTCCTTTTTATCCTTTCCTGAGCTTTCCCTCGGGGAAGCTCTTCCTCGTTACTCATGGTGGATGGGATAATGATGAAGGAATTTGTAGTGCGCGTCATCAGAAAATATCCACAACCTGCAAATTTTCGATGTGAACACTTCTGTAATAATTAATGCAGGGACAAGCATCGGCAGTCAAACGAATGAAGGTATCGGTAGAAATGAAGGCATTGGTAGAGGTACCCAAGTCGCCTGTTATCCCGTTTCGCTCGTTTTTCACTTCGTTATCCCTTGAAAAAAAGACGCGACTGTTGCGGCAGCAGCCTGGAACGCAACTCCTGATGCCTCGCTCATGCCCTCACTCATTGCCCCGCTTGCGCCACGTTTTCTGCGCCAACTCGGGGATTATGAAATGATCTTCAAGAGCCTATCATTAATCGTACGGAGTGAATGTAGGGAATTCCTTACACCTTGTTGGCGGGAGAAATCAAAGAAGAAGGTTGATATCTGGAAATGGCAATAACGCAAAACTCAGCTGGAAAGCATTCATTCCCTCATGAAGCGTGGCTTCGACGGGAATAATTCGCGGGTTATTCAAGCAATTTATGTTCGATGACGTAGCGGACCAATTGCGCGTTGTTCTGCATATTCATTTTTTCCAGTATTCGCGCCCGGTAGGTGCTCACAGTTTTAGCGCTCAGGGCAAGCTGCCGCGAAATTTCGGTCAGCGATGTCCCGACTCCGATAAGCTTGAGCACGCTCAGCTCCCGGCCGGAAAGTACGAAATGCGGAGGGTTCGCCGTTACAGGGCGGAGATCGAACAGCAATTTTTCTGCCAGCGTTGGATCGACATATTTACGGCCGCCGGCCACACGCCGGATGACCGATACCAGCAGTTCCGTCGGGCTATTCTTCGTCAAATAGCCGGAGGCGCCGGCACGTATTGCCCGGACGGCATATTCATCCTCATGATATGTGCTGAGCATCAGCACGTTAAGTTTTGCACCGGAAGTCGCGATTCTTTTTAAAACTTCCAGCCCGTTCAAGCCTGGCATGTTGACATCAAGCAACGCGACGTCCCATCCACCCCGGCACATCTTCTCCACCGCATCCATTCCATCCGTGGCTTCGCCAACCACTTTGATGTCTGCCGTTTCCGCCAGGATCCGCTTCAGCCCGTCGCGGAACAGCCTATGGTCATCCGCGAGGAATACCTTGATGATCATGAGCTTCCTCGTTTCGCTTTACCGGTAGGCGCACCCTGATAGCCGTTCCTTGCTGAAGTCCGCTGATGACTTCGACATTTCCGCCCAGTACGGCTGCCCGCTCGCGCATCCCTACCAACCCGAATGATTTTTGCTTCGTTGCGCCTTCTGGGTCGAATCCCTTGCCGTCGTCCCGTATTTCGATAACAAGATAATCAGCACCTCGGGAGAGGCTGACTTCAACACGACTTGCCTCTGCGTGCCTTGCCACATTCGTCAATGATTCCTGAACAATCCGGAATATTGCCACTGTCTGATCTTCGTCCAGATCGACCGGTTCATCCATCAACTGCAGCGCACAGGATATGCCAGCGTATTTCCTGAATTCATCGGTCAGCCTTTTAAGCGCTGGAGCGATTCCCAACCCGAGCGAAGCGGGGCGTAAATGTTCGGCGACGCTGCGAATGCTCTGGTTCGCTCTATCCACCAGCTCCGCCATATTGCACCGGATAGCTTCAACTTTTTCAATTTTATTGGACTTCCCTTTGCCAGAGGTTTTCAATAGCGAGATTTCAAGATGCAAGGCAGCCAGCAACTGGCCCAGTTCGTCGTGGATCTCACGGGCGATATACTTGCGATCCTCTTCCCGCATCCGTTCGACATGCGCTGCAAACTCGCGTATGGCTACGCTACGCACACGCAACTCCTGCTCCACGAGCATGCGCGCCTCCGCTTTCTTGTGCTCCA
>DASSHJ010000003.1:0-9447 GCA_035692965.1 Nitrosospira sp.
TCAATAACAATAACAGTAACAAGAAAGCAATAACATATTCCCCTTATCCGTACGTCGCAGGAACAGTGTTCGACCATGCGCAGCATGGATCGTCGAAACACTTTAACCGCGCTCAACTTTCGTTGGAAGCCCCCGTTCCGGACTTCTCGGCGGCCAAAAGACCTTTTCTTTTCTCCGGCTCGTGGCACTCCTCGCGCGCTGGTAGTGCCTCCACTTATCATCGCTTTTTCTCATTTCGTTGCCTCATCGCACAAGGTACCCAAATGGCGGGGCATCAACGGCAGACATATTATTGCTATGCTATCTATACGGTTAAACCAAGAGGCGCCGGTGTCTACAGGAGAATCACATGGAAGGGATATTTCTCAAGTTTTATGTCAGTGAATACCGCGAGCACAAGGGTATTCTCTTGTTCGAGTGGTTGCTGGAGCGCGCCAAGAAATGTGGCTTTCATGGGGGGACGGCCCTGCGAGCCGTGGCAGGATTCGGAAGGCACGGCGTATTGCGCGAGGAAACTTTCATTGAGCTCGCGGCTGACCTTCCCGTCGAGGTAAGTTTTGTCCTGGGCACCGAAGAGGCAAAGCACTTCCTCGATTTACTCGAGGCCGAGAACATTGACCTGTTCTATGTCAAATTTCCGGTGGAGTACGGGTTTTTGCCCACGGACCAGGTAGTCGACTAGCGAATGAACAAATCAGAGGAACTCTGAACTCTTGCGGTAATGAAGGCAGCGAGTGCTATCAAAATCAGCCTCCAGCGTGCAGTGCGGGCCTGCCCGCGGGCTAACCGTGGTTCCCCAATGTGTTTAACCTCCTGAACGCTTTGTCAATCTGGAGAATTTTCTCCACTCTGATTCTGGTTTCATGGGTGGCCCTGGCTCAAGCTGAAGCTATTCCCGCAATGGATGGACAGGTCGCCATTACCGAACAGCAGGCCATCGCATTATTCTACCAGCGCAACCTCAGCCTCATCGCGGCAAGCCTCAATATCGACGAAGCCCGGGCCCGGGAAATCATTGCGGCTGCAATTCCTAACCCCGTGCTCAGCGTCACGGTCGCCGAACTTAATCGCAAAATATTCCGGGCGGAAAACCACGACCAGCCGTTGCCCGCCGTAATCCCACAGGTTCAACAGCTTATTGAAACGGCAGGAAAAAGGCGATTGCGCATAGAGAGTAGCGAACTGGCCACTGAAGCAGTCGGTTACGACTTGCGAGACGTTGCGCGAACCCTGACCAACGCAGTGCGGCGAAGCTATTACAGCCTGATATTGGCTCAAAAAGCCCTTAAAGTGGCCAATGACAACTTCGAGCATTATCGCGAGATCCTGCGGGTCAATGAAATCAGGCTCAAGGTGGGGGATGTCGCCGCGATGGATTTTGTCCGGATCGAGGTCGAAGGACTAAAGGCTCAGAGCGATCAGGATCAGGCGCTGGCCGCGGTAAAACAGGCGCGCGCCGATCTCCTGTTACTGCTGGGCTGGCCTGAAAACAGCGTGGACATCGTTGCTGTAGAAGCGTGGCCCGAGATATCCCCCTATATTGCTTTGTCGAGACAGGATGATCTCGTGCTGAGGGCACTGGAACGGAGACCGGATATGCAAGCGGCGAGGATACGGATCGCCCAGGCGCGCAAGATGGTAACACTGGCGCAGAGGCAGGTGATTCCGGATGTAACCATAAGCGCTTTTTATGATCGTGATCCCGGCAACTTTTTTGCCCGGTCGGGAGGCGTTGGCATCAGCGTACCCATTCCCCTGTTCTACCAGCAGAAAGGGGAAATCTCAAAGGCGCGCGTCACGCTCACTTCCGCCGAACTGGCCGTCGCTCACGCGGAGCAGGCAATACGAGCGGAAGTGCTCAAGGCAGCTTCGGCGTGGCAGAGCGCGGACTCGATCGCCCGACGTTTCGAGACTTCGGTTGTCGGGCGTATTGAAACATTACGGAAATCGCAAGAACTTGCTTATCAAAAAGGCGCGATAGGGGTGCTGGAACTTATCGATGCGCAACGCACTTACCGGGTCGTCATGCTCGACTATTACGCTGCCCTCGCAAACCGAAGTAAAGCCTGGGCTGATCTGCTCATGGGATATGGAGAAGACCCCGCGCAATTTTTGCACAATCCGCTACCGGGCCGTTGACGGCCGTCATCAAAGCGCGCCCGCCGCTCTGTCGGCTCATCGGAGCAAGCGAACCATCATCACTTTGCATACTATGCATGTATGGGGAATGTGAGAAATGTTTCATCCGATAGCAAGGTTCGGGGATTCCCGTTCTGCCTGTTTTCCCCAAAAAGACTCCTGCTCCTGCTTCACAGAGGTGTGGAGGCAGGAAGATCGGGCAGAACCTGTCTGCTCCTTGGGATGGCTGTTTTTTGCCTGGCGGCCTGTCAGTCGAGGGATAGCGAAAAACCCCCGCGCGTTCTTCCCTCCCATCCTGACGAGGTCGTACTCCCGCCGAACTCACCCAAGCTCCAATATATAGAAGATATTCGCATTGAACCGGTTCAGCGGCCCCTCATGGAGCCGGTCGCAGCGAAGATCGTGTACGACGAAAGCCACACCGTTCGTGTTTTCTCGCCTATTGCGGGCCGGGTGACCGGCGCCATTGCCCCGACCGGCACGGCACTGCGCGCAGGCGAGGTGCTGGTCGAATTGGATAGCCCTGAACTGGGTCAGGCGCAGGCCATCTATTCCGACGCTCTCGCAGACCTCAACCTTGCCGAACGCGCCTATCAGCGGACAAAAGAGCTCGTTGATAACGGAATCGTTCCCCGAAAGGAGCTTGACCAGGCGGAGGACGCCCTTAGCCACGCCCACAGCGAGTCTGAACGCGCTCGCCTCAAGCTGGCGAATCTTGGCGTCCGCAGTCGGCGTACGGACAACAGGTTCGTTCTGCATGCGCCTATTTCCGGAACCGTGACGGAACGCAATATCAATCCAGGCATGGAAGTCAGGGCGGATCTGACAGCACCTCTGTTCGTCATTTCACGTCTCGACCAGCTCTGGGTGCAAATGGATATTTTCGAAAAAGACATTGGTTTGATTCACGTAGGCGAGAAAGTATTGCTGCATGTTCCCGCGTATCCGGATAAAACCTTTACGGCAAACGTTAGTTATATCAGCCAGATAGTCGATGAAAACACGCGGGCTATTAAAGTCAGGTGCATCCTGCCCAACCCCGATTTCCGGCTACTGCCCGCGATGTATGCCAGCGCCGAGGTACAAAGCGATCCTGGCGATCTTGCTATTGTCGTTCCGCTCACGGCGTTATTTACCGAGGATGAATCGGAGTGGGTATACATCAATATCGGGAATAACCATTATCAAAAGCGTCATGTCAAGGTGGGCCTGCGGCCGAAAGATCGCGCTGTCATTCTCGAAGGTGTGAAACCCGGCGAGCGCGTGGTCGTCAAGGGGGCGCTGTTGCTCCGCATAGAGCAGGATAACGAGGCGCAAAGCGGAGAACACGCACAATGATCAACCGGATCATCGCCTTCTGCCTCCAGCAGCGGCTGTTGATCATCAGCACTGCCATACTATTGGGTGCGATAGGCATACTCACGTTCGAACGCCTGCCTATCAAGGCGTTTCCCGATGTGCAGAACGTCTTTGTGCAGGTGGTCACGCAATATCCGGGGCAAGCGCCGGAAGAGGTGGAAAAACTGATCAGCCTGGCCATCGAGAAGGAGATGAACGGCCTTCCGCACATGATCACGATGCGTTCGGTCTCCATTTTCGGCTTATCCGTGGTCACGCTGATCTTCGACGACGAAGCTGAAGATTATTTCTCGCGGCAGTTGGTGCTCGAGCGTTTAAAGGGCGTCAGTCTGCCGGCAGGCGTAAAGCCGCTTCTCGGTCCCCTGACCACGGGCATCGGTGAAATTTATCGCTACCGCCTTGAAGCGCCAGGCGTTCCCCTCGTAGAACAGCGCGCCATTCAGGACTGGCTGATCGAACGTACCCTCCGGTCCGTACAGGGGGTAGCGGATGTGGTGGCTTTCGGTGGGGGCATCAAGCAGTATCAGGTACAGGTCGATTCCAACAAGCTCAGGAATTACAAGCTGACGCTACCCGACGTATATGAAGCAATCGCCGGCAATAATGCCAATACCGGCGGCGGCTATATCGATCACGGCAACGAGGCGATGGTCGTGCGGGGAACAGGACTGCTCAAGTCGACTGAAGAAATCGGCCGGGTGGCGATCACCACGCAGGAGGGCGTTCCCGTCTTCGTAAAAACCGTGGCTGATATTGTCATCGGCCCCCAGCCGCGAGTGGGAATAGTCGGTTTTGACCAGTTCGACGACGTCGTGCAGGGCATCGTCCTGCTCATAAAAGGAAGCAATGCCACTGTGGTGCTGACGGGAGTCAAGGAGAAAATCGATTACCTCAACCGTTATGGCCTGCCTCAAGGAGTCAGAATCATTCCGATCTACGATCGGACCGAATTGATACAGCACACCGTAAATACCGTTGAGCGCAACATGGCCGAGGGCGCCGTGCTGATCTTCGCTGTTCTGGTCGTATTTCTGCGGCGGTTTTGGGCATCCCTGGTCGTGATTGTGGTTGTGCCGCTATCGTTGCTGTTTGCTTTTATCCTTATCGACATGAAGCATGTTTCCGCCAATCTGATCTCGCTGGGCGCGATCGACTTTGGGATTATCGTGGACAGTGCGGTGGTATTGGTTGAAGCGATCATGGTCAAGGTAACCCTGGACATGAACCAGGGAGCCAGCCTTGCACGCCTGCGTCAATCCATGCTCAGCACAACGGCGGAGATGGCGCGCCCTATCCTCTTTTCAAAGGCGATACTAATCATCGCCTTCATCCCGATTTTCACATTCCAGCGCGTGGAAGAAAAAATCTTCTCGCCAATGGCGTTCACCCTTACTTTCGCCCTGCTTGGCTCCCTGATCATCAGCCTGACCTTGGTTCCCGTCCTGTTGAGCTATCTGCTCGGACCTCGTCTGACCGAATCGCGCAACCCGCTTATTCACTGGATGGAAAAGCGTTACCTCAAAATACTCCAGGCCGTGCTGCATCATCCGCGCAGGCTTTTCCTGGGCGCAAGCGTTGCGCTCGCCCTGTCGATCGCCTCCTGGCCGATTATAGGCACTGAATTCATGCCTAAACTGGATGAAGGAAACGTATGGTTGACAATTACATTGCCAACCCCCGTTTCTCTTGAAAAGGCCAAGGAACTGGAAAGGCATGTGCGTGCAAGCCTCCTTGAGTTTCCGGAGGCCCGCTACGTCCTTACTCAACTGGGACGCCCGGAAGACGGCACCGACCCAAAAGGGTTCAATAATCTTGAAGTGCTCATCGATCTCACGCCCAGGAAGACCTGGCGGTATGCCAGAAAGGACGAACTGGTGGGGGCGATGGCAAGGCGCCTCGCGGTATTCCCCGGTTTGCAGTTCAATTTTTCCCAAGTGATCCAGGACAACGTGGAGGAAGCCATTTCGGGTGTCAAGGGCGAAATTGCGATCAAGATTTTCGGCGATGATCTGAAGATTCTCCAGCAAAAGGCGAACCAGATCACTGGCATTCTCCGTTCGATCGAGGGCGCAACGGATGTGGCAGCGGAGCACCAATCGGGATTATCGCAGCTGGTTATCTCGATAGACAGAGAAAAAATCGCCCGTTTCGGGATTAACATAGCGGATGTGGAAGACGTCATCGAAATGGCCGTGGGTGGCAAGGCGGCCACGCAAATGCTCGAGGGTGAACGGCGGTTTGACGTGGCAGTACGACTTAAAGCTGATGCCAGGGATTCGGTGGGCGCAATCGAGGATATTACGGTACTCTCCCCGGGAGGCGGCCGAATACCTCTGGCACAACTGGCAGAGATCAAGACCAGTCAGGGGGCGTCACGCATCAGCCGGGAGAACAACATGCGCCTCATCGCAATCAAATGCAACCTGATTGGCCGGGACCAGGGAAGCTTCGTCGCGGAGGCGCAGAAAAAAATATCGCGCCAGGTGCACCTGCAACCGGGATACCACATGGTTTGGAGCGGGCAGTTCGAAAACCAGCAGCGGGCGATGAAACGTCTTTCCTTTATTGTTCCCGTGAGCTTCGCCCTGATTTTCGTACTTTTGTTCTGGGCTTTCCGCTCGGTTCGAAACGCTTCCCTGATCGTGATGAACGTGCCGTTTTCCCTGATCGGCGGGCTGGTAGCCTTGTTACTGACGGGTATTCACCTCAGCGTCTCTGCTGCTGTAGGTTTCATTGCGCTGTTTGGCATCGCGGTACAGAACGGAGTGATTCTGCTATCGCAAATCAATGCGCTCCGGCAAGAAGGGGTGCCTATAAATGAGGCCATTATTCAGGGGTCAGTCAGCCGGCTTCGTCCTGTAGTGATGACTGCACTCATGGCGATGCTCGGATTGCTGCCTGCTGCGATTTCAACCAGCGTGGGGTCAGAAACAGTCAAGCCTTTTGCTGTAGTTATCATAGGCGGACTTGTCAGTGCCACCATTCTGACGCTGACTCTGCTACCTGCCCTTTATCGTAATTTTGAGGAATGGAATAGAACCAAGGTGCTTCCATGAAAGAAATTCGGACCTACATTCAGCCTTTCATGTTATCCAGAGTCACTCAGGTATTGCTTGAAATTCCGGATTTTCCTGAATGAGCGTGTCAGATTGCGAAGGATTCGCCGGAGAGAAGTTGATCGACACGGATTTCACCCCTTATCTTCGCAGGAAGCGAATCGAGATATTTGCCCCGGATGAACTTGTTAAGCGAATTTTTAACATTGCTATGCGCGCTGAAAACATGCATCAGCGGCGAAAATTTTTATCCTGAAGGTCCAGAAAAACGGCCAAGTCAGGTCAGGGAGTGAAAAAGACGAGCACCCCCTGAAAACGTTTCCAAAGCTTGTCCATGTCAATTCTTAAGGGCTTGATAACGAGAGCAACTAAACGCCCTTTTCATCTTTTATCTTGATGAGTTTGCCATCTTCGCCGACGTCGATCTCAATCTCCTTGCCGTCTGGTTTTTCTACCTCTGCTTCATAAACGGTAACAGTTTTGCCGCTGTCGAAATGAAGGACTCGAACTTTCTGTATTTTCGTTTCCTTCTCAATTTCCTCGATTTTTCCGCCGCCTGCGTGATTGAGTATCGTTTTCTGAACTGCGGGCGGTACATCCATCCACTGAATTCTCTCCTTTTCTCCGGCAAAAGCCGAGGTTGCGAATACCACCGCTGCGGGCAGAACAACTGACATGAATAATTTCCTTTCCATTTGTGACCTCCTATTTCATTCAGGACACACACTCGTCAGAACATTCTATTTACAAAAATTCTATTTACAAAAATGCGTTGGTATGATAAGCGAGAATTACAAAGTAATCTGTGCGGTAACCCTCTTAAACTGCTTTGTAAAAGGTTAAGGATGGAGGGGTGATATGCGCACGCTTGCTTCCCGCGATCCACTCCAATTTTGAAAAACAACGAGAAACTTGAGGCATATTCCATGAAAGAAATCCGCGCTTATATTGAACCCTTCATGCTGTCCAGGGTGACTCAGGCATTGCTCGAAATCACGGATTTCCCAGGCATGAGCGTGTCCGACTGTGAAGGATTCGGCGGAGAGAAAGTCATCGACATGGATTTCACTCCTTTTCTACATAGGAAGCGGGTCGAGATATTCGCCCCGGATGAACTGGTGGAGCAAATTTTTAACACCCTTATGCTCGCCGCCAACACGCATCAGCGTGGCGCAGGAAAGATCTATGTTCTCGATGTCGAGAAAAGCGGGCACATTAGCCGGGGGACCCAAAAAGACGAACGTTCCTGAGCAGGCTGGGACGGTTTTCCTCCTTTGTTTTCCGAGGGAAAAGACTGGAGAGGCCGTCACGCACGCGCTTCTCTCCTGCCCGTTTGGGGAAAGGGTCAGGGAGAGCACGTCGTGGGGGAGCCTGATCGAGGCAAAATCGTCCGCGCTTCCGCTACGTGAATCCCTTACGATACGTTGCGGTCGTCTTTTAACTCGATAAGCCTGCCATCTTCGCCGACTTTAATTTCGACTTTCTTTCCGCCGGGCCCGTTTACCTCAGCCCCATAAGTTGTAACCGTCTTGCCGTCTTTCGTTCTGGTTTCCTTGTCGATTTCCTCGACTTTTCCGCCACCTGCGTTATCCGTTATGGTTTTTTGAACTGCTGACGGGAGTTGCGACCAGCGAACTTTCTCTTCCCGTTCAGCATATGCAGAAGTTGCAATGACCATCGCGGCCGAGAGAAGTATGCTTCTTTTCATTAGAATTCCCCCTATACCCTATATTGTCAGAGCGAAAAAACTTTAAAAAATACGGGCGATTTCGAGCGGCGTCTGTGTAGAAGCACACAGAGGAACAAAATCGAAATACGTCGAACACTTGCATGGATAAATACGAGGTCGAGGCCTTTTCACCGTTCCGTGCATTACTCAAGGATTATCTTCTGTGGATTCTTGCCGGGCTTCTTGCGGTACTTTATTTAATGAAACCCTTGCGGCTTTCCTCTTACCTCCGCCTTGTGGATTGGCCCACCATTGCTGGGGTGGCAGGTCTGCTCGTGCTTGCCAAGGGCATCGAATTCTCAGGATACCTGCATCGACTGGGCAAGCGCGTTATAGAAGCAATGCCTACGGGCAGGTCGCTCGCAACCTTGCTTGTACTGGCTGCCGCGTTGCTATCGATGGTACTTACCAATGACGTCGCCTTGTTCATCATTGTGCCCTTGACTGCTGGCTTGCACGCGATCGGAGCGGTGCCCGTGACCCGGCTGACATTGCGGAAGCCCTCGCGGTCAACGCAGGCTCTTCGCTGACTCCAATCGGTAACCCTCAAAATCTGTTCCTCTGGAAAATATCGGGAGTATCGTTTTATCACTATCTCCTGATGATGCTACCGCTCGCCTTGATCCTTATCACTATCCTTCTATTGTTTACCTCATTTATGTTCAACGGACAGAAGATTGAATTGAGAGAAGAAATAGACGCTCATCGTGTCAATGAAAAGCTATTCTACTTATCACTGATGCTCTATCTGCCGTTTCTGATCCTTATGAATATGCGCCATACGGAGTTCGCGACGCTTCTGGTATTCACGATTTTCCTGATTCGCAGTCCCAGCACGCTTTTGCGCATTGACTGGGGCCTCATCCTGATACTCACTCTCATGTTTGTCGACATGCGGCTGATTTCCCAGCATCCGGCTGTCAATTCATTGCTTGCAGGACTGATGCTGGACGACTCTCGCCGGCTTTATGTCGCCGGAATTGCGCTTTCACAACTTGTCAGCAACGTCCCCACTGCCATTTTACTGGCAGACTACTCCAATGACTGGAAGATGATTGCTTACGCAGTCAATATCGGCGGGTCGGGATTCATATTAGGCTCGCTCGCGAATCTCATTGCGTTGCGCCTCGCAAGGGATGGTAAAGCCTGGCTGATGTTTCATGC
>DASSHJ010000004.1:0-7183 GCA_035692965.1 Nitrosospira sp.
GACTGAGAATCAACCCTTGTTTACCCGATGCAGGCTGTTCAACGACGGGCAAGGCAAGACTCAGAGAAGAGCGGTAGTCTCAGGCTTCGCTCTTAAGCCCCAATATCCATTTTTCGTACAACTTATCGGCGATTTTGTTCAACGCGGATACTCGCTCAACCAGTCTCATCTGTATCGCCGCAACCGGTTCAACTCCCGGCCCAGCACTCGCTGCGATTTCCCTTGCCCCCGTTTTGCACCACGTTATGACCATTTCTTCAGTCATCTCCACGTGGCATTGCAAACCCAAGTGATTATCCAGTGCGAACGCCTGGTTTTGGCAATAGGGGCTGGAAAAAAGAAGAGTTGAACCTTCCGGCAAGGTGAAAGTTTCTCCATGCCAATGAAAAACTTCAAAGATCGCCTTGCCCCCAACCCACCTCGGGGCGACAGGGTTATCGGCGAGATAAACCTCACCCCAGCCGATTTCCTTGATTGGGCTCGGCTCCACCACTCCTCCCAGCGCTTTTGACATCAATTGTCCGCCGAGACAATGACCGAGCACGGGGATGCCATCCTCCACAGCATGGCGAATCAATGAAAGTACCGGTGGAATCCAGGGTAAGTCATCATTGACGCTCATGGGACCGCCCATGAACACCAGGCCGCCGAACGCGTCCGGCGTTGAAGGAACCCATCCGCCGGAGTCGATCTTTATGAGCTGCCAGGGAATGGAATGAGAATCAAGAAAGGTAGCGAGATATCCCGGACCTTCGGTCGGGAAGTGCCTGAAAATGGCAACCGGCTTCATGTCGGCTTTTGATTAATTTGAGGGGCGCCGGGATCCCTGGAACAGCAACCCCCGACAGGAGCCGGAATGGAAAATAACCATACCTTCGCTCCGTTTTACCAGCTCGCCAGTTCTATTTCCTGGTCCGCCAAGGCGCAATATCTGCTTCAGAAATCATTCTGTGTCCGGTGACCCGCCTGTCGTCGAAATCCGCCCCCTCGCGCGAGCTGACCAAGTAATTTCCACTCTCTACCTGGATCTCGACCTGGCCTTCGGCTACGGCTACGCTGCCACCGTCCGCCCGCCTCCTGATACTGAAGCGCGTGCCCAGATCCTTTATGAAGGCTGTGCCTACCTTGACATGGAGTTTGTCCGGATTCTTGTTCCTGATATCGAAATACGCACTGCCTTTCAGAAGCTCGATCCATGGAGGCTCCGTATTGCTGACGGTTACCAAGCTATCAGCATCCAGGCTGATATCGATATCAGGGGTTGCGGCAACTGTGATGCGCTCCCCCGGCACAGTTTGATGTATTCGTGTTGCCGTCGGTTTGGCGATAAACCATGACATCACACCCAGCGATACAGCGGTAGTGACAATTGAGCAATGCACAAAAAAACGCTTCCAGCTGAAGGCGCGCGCTTTGTCGTTTGCGGAAGTGGAAGGAGATTTGGGCAAATGCATCAGCGGAATGATGGGAGATTGTACGATCACCATCTTATATCTTATACGATCAGACAATCGCCAGCTCTCCGGGTTTCCGCAAAAAGCCTTTCTCCTGACGGAAATCAGGTGGATTTTACCACTGCATAAGAGACCTTCAGGAAAGCTATTCTAGAGGGAGATTACTTCTCCGAAGGATCAGTAACAAATCCTATTTTTACCAATCCCGCCTTAGCCGCTATCGACATCACTCGCGCCACATTTTCATAATGAACATGCCGGTCGGCGCGAATGTGCAGTTCGATATCCGGATTTTCCTTGACTGATGTTGAAAAACGAGGCGCCAGCTGATCCATGCTGACCGGTTCGCCATTCCAGTAAAGTGTGGAATCATCGCGGAGAGCGAATTCGATGTGATCAGGTTGAGTAATATTTGGACTGCTCGCTGCCTTCGGCAGATCGATTTTGACTGAATGCGTAAGCAAGGGGGCCGTGATGATAAATATCACTAACAGCACCAGCATGACGTCAACCAGCGGGACCACGTTGATTTCGGATGTCGGCATCTGACGACTTCCGTTATCCATGCTGCCAAAGGCCATCATGACCTCCTTTCATTAGGAGCCAGGACAGGGGAAACCACTCGCAGCGGACGCTCATCTCCCGCTGAACTATTGGTCTTTGATCCGACAGTCACCAATACGAACAAGTCGTGCGCAAAGGCGTCCAGCCGTGCCAGCCAGATGCGGTTGCGGCGCACAAACGTGTTGTATGCGAGGACCGCAGGGATCGCCACCGCCAAGCCCAGGGCTGTCATGATCAAAGCTTCACCCACGGGACCTGCGACTTTATCCAGCGTCCCCTGGCCTGAAAGGCCAATTTGCACGAGCGCATGATAAATACCCCAGACCGTTCCGAATAATCCTATATAAGGCGCCGCAGAACCCGCGGAGGCAATTATGGTAAGGCCATCCTCAACCTTGGCTGCCTCCTGGTCAAGACCATTGCGCAAGACACGGGTAACAAACTCGCTTGTTCCACCAGCTGCCGCAAGCTTCTGCAATCCATGTTTTTCGGAATCCGCTGCCGCGTTCATCGCGAGTTGCGCCAGATGCGCGAACGCGTTATCGCCTGAACCTTCCTTGAGTGTCGAGTTTACTTCCTGCAGAGACCCCGCGCTCCAGAAACGCTTGAGGAAGGCATCTGCGCGTCGGGCGGCAAGAAAATTAGCAAGACCTTTGGTGAGTATGAGATACCAGCTTGCTATTGAAAGTGTCAGCAATAGCACCAGTACCGCTGTTCCGACCGCATCGAGCTGGGTCAGAAAATGAGAGAATCCAAGACCTTTTTCCATCAGATCAATCTCCTTGGAGGACAAAATTGAAGGGTTGCAGCGCGACGGCTCTCACGGGCTGACCGTCACGCACGGGGGGAGTACAGCGCCAGGTTTTGACGGCAGTCATGGCAGCTTCATCAAGGCGCTTGAAACCGCTGCTATTTACGATCTGAGCCTGGCTGACAAGGCCTTTTTCGTCCAGTTCCACGCGCAGCACCAGCTTGCCTTCTTCGCCCAACCGCCGCGACAGCGCCGGGTAGGTGGGCGCGTTCAGTTGCGGGCAGGCAACGGAGAGTTCGGAAGAAAGCGTAACAGGGCCTGCCGGCATTTGAGGAGCAGGGGCAGGAGATGGTTCGGCAACCGCGACAGGTTGCGGCTCGGGTTCAGGCTGGAATGACAATGCTACGGGCTCGTTTTCTGAGACCACCGGCGTTTCCGAGACAATCTGGCGGGATTGCGGCTTTTTTTTCACCGGCTCCGACTTGGGCGGTGCAGGCGGCTGGGGCTTGGGCTCATCCTTTGGCCGGGCGGCAGGAATGAAATTGACCAGCAGGGTTTCAAGCTGCTTGGGTGGAGGGATGAACTGCTGCTTGAACAGAAAATAAAGCAAGGCGGCATGAATCGCGATGACAAGCATCAGGCCTGGCAGGAAGGTTGGGTTGCGGTTAAAGACCATGTTCAATTTCCCGCTCCCGACACAGCATTTCGAGCCAGCCAGTCCTCAAAGAACTTTTTATTGACCAGGCCGGTCTTCACTTCCCGCTGATGCTTGCGATCATAAAAATAGGTCCGCGGAACCTCCCCATACCATCGGCCATCGATTTCATGTCGCAAGCGCTCGGGCATATCCTCGGCGAAGACCCATTGCTCCACTTTGCTTATCCCGTAGCTTTCGGTGCGGGATAGTAGCTGGGGGATATCACTTACTTCATCGGTTGCGACCAGTACGATATCCATCTTCGGGTGGACATGCTTGAGCTCGCTCAGCGTTTTCAGCTCGGTCGGGCAATACTGACATTCGAGCGACCATAAAACCAGGATAAAAGGCTTGCCTTCGCGCTGGGCGAGAACCTGAGCGAGACTTCCCGGCGTAAACGGGCGAATGACTTCCGCTGCGGAAGCGAAGGCCGCCGAGGCTAGCATCAGCACGAACAGCAAACCGCGCGTTAGAAAGAAGGCGTTGTTCCGCCCGCTGAAAGTCGTTGTTTTCAGCATAAGAGCGCTCAGTATGAAGCGCATAGGTGAGGTATCCATGGGATTTCCGAACATTCTGCCGATGTGGGACCAAGAGCCGGTACTGATATTGTAGTTGTAAATCGAATTAAGAATCACTCGCATTAGAATTTTAACACTAACCTCCATCTGATACATAGTGTCTGACCGAATTCTAAAGTTTTTATCCGATGGACTCGGTCATCCCCACCCTGGAGGGACGTGGATGCCCATAATGTTAGGGAGGAAAAGAGGTTTTTACAATGCGACAAATTGTCGCAGGTGAAGACTACTTAAGGACGCTCCTCTACGACTTTGCTTACGTAGTTTTGGTTCGGCATCAAGGGCAATCCCATCGCCCGGAGAATAGTTGTGTGCTCGCGTGCTCACGTTCCGGAGAGCTGATCGCCCCGTTCAGCAGGTGCTTTCTGGCCAAGGGAAAAAATTTGTTAATATTGCTGGGTTAATGCTCTTTTGTCGTTTTTCGCTCCTCAGTTTTTATTCTCATATAGGCAATCGCCCTGGCTACTCGACAGGAATTCTCCAAATTTCTGATTGAAACCGAACGGCGCGCCTATAAGCAGGCGTTGTTTGCGGTGCACGATGAGCCGTTGGCACTGGACATCGTTCAGGATTCGATGACGAAGCTTGTTGAGAAATATGCTGACAAGCCGCTTGCAGAATTGCCTCTGCTGTTCCAGCGAATTCTCCAGAATACGATACGCGATTATTACCGGCGGCAAAAAACCCGTTCGTTATGGACAACCCTTTTTTCATCGCTTATTCCTCGTAATGAGAGCGAAAATGAAGATTATGATCCTCTGGAAACTTTGCAATCAGAAGGATCGTCGAATGCAGACGACCCGTACAGGCAGCTGGAACAATCGGAACTTATCAGGCTGATCGAAAAAACCATAGAGATGCTTCCCCCGCGTCAACGAGAAGCCTTTCTTCTGCGTTACTGGGAAGAGATGGATGTTACGGAAACTGCAAAGGTGATGGGATGCTCCGAGGGTAGCGTGAAAACCCACTGCTCCCGGGCAACTCACACCCTTGCCTTGGCGCTGAAAAAGGAAGGGATTGAGCCATGACTGAAGACGAAATCGGAAGAAAAGCGACGCGGCTTCTCGATCGGGATCTGGACAGCATGAAGCAGAGCACGTTAAATCGCCTTCAAGCTGCCCGGAGGGCCGCGTTGGAGAATTATGAGGCCGCGGAAGAGATGGTGAGCGTGCCGCGGACGGCCTCCGCTGGCGCTCATCGCAACGATCATCCCGGTATCGCGGTCCGCAAGCTGGTATCCATATTGGCCTTGCTATTTGCAATTACGGCAGCGGTCTATTGGCAAAATTTTCAACAAAGCGATGAAAACGAGGACATCGATATCATGCTCCTTCTCGATGACGTACCTGTGAATGCTTATCTTGATGACGAATTTGATGCATGGCTAGAAGGGTCCGGACAGTAGCATTCTGGCTGTGCCTTGTTGTATCCGCTCAGGTTCTAGCTGAGTCGCCCCCGCCGCCATGGGAGCAATTGAACCGCCAGCAAAAAGAGGTGCTGGCCCCGCTTGCCCAGGAATGGAACAGTATGGATCCCGTAAAAAGAAAAAAATGGCTGGGCATCGCCAAACGCTATCCCGGGATGACTGAAGCCGAGCAGCATCGCGCCCAACTGCAAATGCGCGATTGGTATTCGCTGACCCCGGAGCAGCGGGAGATCGTGCGCGAAAAATATAAAACGATAAAAAAACTACCCCCGGATAAACGGCAGGAAATCAAGCAGAAGTGGCGCGGCTATGGTCACCACGCTGAGGACCAGGCCGGGCAATGAGCTATCTATAGGACTATAATAATGCCCGCAAGCGCCTCCTGCACACTTGTCCGTGCATGGGATTGCAAGGAGGTTGGCCAACGGATGGCGGGGAAGCGTAACCATTGGTTATGCCGGAATGGTTATAGTTTCGCCCCACTTCACTCATCTGCCGATACTGTCAGATGCCGATATTGATAGGTTCGGAATCGAGCCTCTACCCATCCTACTTCTTTAGGTGTAGTTTCTCACAACGAACGTTGCTCATCCGCTCGCTCCCGCGGATCATTTCGCATCGGACCATTTAAAGTCGAAATTAGCAAATCCTTCTGAATGACCCAAGCTTCTACGCCAGGATTCCTGCGGCGGCTGCTCAGTATGCTTTATGAATCGCTGATGCTGGTTGCCGTTCTTTTTATCGCGAGCTTTATTTTTCACCTCTTGTTTCAGGATACAAGCTCGGTTCTCTTTCGACCCGCATTTCAGCTTTATCTTCTGCTCATTGCCGGAATTTATTTCATCTGGTTCTGGACGCACGGCGGCCAGACATTACCCATGCAAACATGGAAACTTAGGGTGGTTACGGCAGATGGGCATCAACTGCATTTCAAGCAGGCGCTGGCTCGCTATCTGTTTGCAGTCATCGGAATCTTCCTGCTTGGCTGCGGAATAATCTGGGCGTTATTCGATCGCGACCACCAATTTCTTCATGACAGGCTGGCTGGCACCCGTATCGAGGGTGCCAGCGTCAAGAAGGGCTAGGCAGTTCCTCCAACCGTCAGTCCGTCGATACGAAGGGTCGGTTGTCCAACGCCCACTGGCACGCTTTGACCTTCCTTGCCGCATGTCCCCACGCCAGGGTCAAGCGACATATCATTGCCGATCATCGATACACGGGTCAACACGTCCGGGCCGTTACCGATGAGCGTCGCGCCTTTCACGGGGTAGGAAATTTTCCCGTTTTCGATCATATATGCCTCCGCGGCGGAAAAGACAAATTTTCCGCTCGTAATATCGACCTGGCCACCCCCGAAATTTACCGCGTATAGTCCATGCTTGACCGAGGCAATGATTTCTTCCGGTGTCTTGTCCCCGTTCAGCATATAAGTATTTGTCATGCGTGGCATGGGTACATGGGCAAACGATTCCCGCCTCGCATTGCCGGTGACCGGAACGTTCATCAGCCGGGCGTTCAGGCTGTCCTGGAGATAGCCCTTGAGAACGCCATTTTCGATCAGTACCGTGCACTGGGTCGGATTCCCCTCGTCATCCACGTTCAGTGAACCACGTCGCCGTGCAAGCGTGCCATCATCCACTACAGTTACGCCTTCTGCCGCTACACGCTCGCCGATCCGTCCGGAAAATGCAGAACTTCCCTTACGGTTGAAAT
>DASSHJ010000005.1:0-7418 GCA_035692965.1 Nitrosospira sp.
AGGAGGAATTGTTACCGCAGGCTGCCGGGAGAGCACGTCGAGCTGTTCCTGCCGCGACTCCTTTTCCCTGGCACGGGAGAGCTGCCAGTTGCCAAGCTGCACCATGATCGTTACGACAATCACCGCAACTATTGTTGACCATAATCGTGGCGTAAAGCGCCAGCCTGAAATAGTCATTGGATAGAGTGCGGAAACTCAGCTAAACTTTCCGTTAGGCCCCACTAAATAGTGAAACAAAATGTTAAAAATTATTGCGGTGCTTTTTCTGCTTTTCATACTTTCCAGCCTGGGGTCTGCCCTGTATTACGTCATCAAGGATAAAGGCCAGGGAACGCGAGCCGTGAGATCCCTGACCTTCCGTATCGGTTTCTCGATACTCCTTTTCATCTTTTTTATGGCTGGAACGTACTTCGGCTTTATCCCACTGACGAAATAAACGAACTGCGTTTATCCGGCCGCTATACCAGCCAGTAGACGAAGATGAACAGCCCAAGCCACACCACGTCCACGAAGTGCCAATACCATGCCACACCTTCGAAGCCGAAATGGTTTTCGGGCTTGAAATGTCCCGCCATTACCCGACAGAAAATCACGAACAGCATGATGGACCCAATCGTTACATGAAAGCCGTGAAACCCGGTTAACATGTAAAAGGACGCGCCATAGGCACCACTCGTGAGCTTGAGGTTGAGATCAGAATAGGCGTGGCCATATTCGTAAGCCTGCAAGCCTACAAAGAGAAATCCGAGGGCAAAGGTCAGGAACAATCCAAGCTTGAGTTGCCCGCGCTTGTTGAGCTTGAGCGCCCAGTGAGCCCATGTCACCGTGACGCCCGAGGTCAGCAGTATCAGGGTATTGATAGCCGGAAGACCCCATGCCCCCATTGGAGCAAATTTATCCTCGATTCCAGGTCCGGAAACAGGCCATCCTCCCGCGAAATCAGGCCACAACAATTTATGCTCGAGATCGGACAGCCAGGGAACTGAAAACACCCGCATGTAGAACAATGCGCCGAAGAAGGCGGCAAAGAACATGACCTCTGTGAAAATGAACCAGCTCATGCCCCAGCGAAACGAAGCGTCCACCTGCTTGCTGTACTTGCCGCCTTCGCTTTCGCGAGCGACGGTGCCGAACCATCCAAACATCATGTATATGAGAATGGCGAATCCGAAAGCGAGCAACCCATAACCAAGCGGAATCTTGTTTACTGTGAATGCTGCCCCGAAACCCATGAATAATAGTGCGATTGACCCAGTAATAGGATAGGTCGATGGTGCTGGAACATAATAATGACCGTGACCATGCCCTGCTTCGTGGCTACTCATGCTCTTTCTCCCACTGTAATTTAATCAATTTTTTAACTTGTCACCAACTTGACCATTGTAACTATCGCCGCGACAAACAGCCCGGCGCCAACGAGGCCGGCTACAATCACTTGTCCCAGTGTTAATGTACTAGCATCGTTGTCGAGATCGCTTTGTTTCCTTATGCCAAAGAATGCCCACGATACGGCTTTCATGGCTTGCACAAACGTCCCCCGCGCTGGTTTCCCATCGGATTCCATCAATCTCGTTTCCTTATGAATCGGGGCTCGCGGCCGGTTTGGCCCCGAGCTCGAAGAACGTATAGGATATGGTTACCGTATCGTAGGTTTCGGGCAATCCGGGCTCGATCATGAATTGAACAGGCATCTGCTTGACCTCATTGGGCTTGAGCACCTGCTTGCTGAAACAGAAGCATTCCAGTTTTTTCAGATGCTTGCCCAGGAGTTGAGGACTATAGCTCGGTATCGCCTGCCCGCTGATTTCGCGGTCTGTTGTATTTCTGACTTCGTACATCACCTGGTTCAATTCCCCTGGATGCACACGAATTGTCGACTGGAGGGGCTTGAACTGCCAGGGCAGCCCGCGGATGTTCGCATCCAGCTCCACGGTCACCCACCGGCTCGTATCGACCTGCGTGTTCGCTGCGATCGTATCCGCCTGCAACAAGTTGTTGATTCCGGTGACTTCGCAGATTTTTTCGTAAAACGGTACCAACGCGAAACCGAAACCAAACATCACTACTGTAAAAATCAGTAGCTTCTTCATTACAACGGAATTAGCCTGTACCAGGTTCATTACGAGTTTTTTACGATAACCGTTATAAAAAGTGCTATTACGATAGCCAGCAAAATCAGGGCGGTTTTTATTGCTCCGCGCCTTTGTTCGGCACTTCTTTGCTCGTCATTTGCTGGCATCCCGAAGCCTATTCGTGGACTTGATTAACCCTTGAATACGGGAGGCGTTTCGAAGCTGTGGTACGGAGCCGGTGACGGCAGCGTCCATTCGAGCGTCTTTGCCCCTTCCCATGGTTTCGCCGGCGCTTTCGCTCCACCGCGGATGCACTTGAGCACCACGTAGAGGAACAGCAATTGGCTAAGCCCGAACCCGAACGCGCCGATGGTGGAAATCATGTTGAAATCGGCAAATTGCAGGGCATAGTCGGGAATACGGCGCGGCATGCCTGCCAGGCCAAGGAAGTGCTGGACGAAGAACGCAAGGTTGAAGAAGAAGAACGACAACCAGAAGTGCAGCTTGCCGAGCGATTCGTCATACATATGCCCGGTCCACTTCGGCAGCCAGTAGTATATGCCGCCAAATATGGAGAACAACGCTCCGGATACGAGCACATAATGGAAGTGTGCGATAACGTAGTAGGTGTCCTGTACCTGGATGTCGATCGGTACAATTGCGCATATAACGCCGCTGAAGCCGCCGAGGGTAAACAGGAATATGAACCCGATTGCAAACAGCATTGGTGTTTCGAAGGTCATGGAGCCGCGCCACATTGTTGCGGTCCAGTTGAACACCTTCACTCCTGTCGGAACCGCGATCAGCATGGTTGCGTACATGAAGAAAAGCTGGCCGGTCACCGGCATGCCGGCGGTGAACATGTGGTGCGCCCAGACGATGCAGGACAGGATCGCGATAGATGCTGTCGCATAAACCATCGACGAGTAGCCAAACAGCGGCTTGCGCGCGAATGTCGGGATGATTTCCGACACGATTCCAAATGCAGGCAAAATCATGATGTAGACTTCTGGGTGGCCGAAGAACCAGAAGATATGCTGGAACATCACCGGGTCCCCGCCGCCTGCCGCATTAAAGAAGTTGGTGCCGAAATTTCGGTCGGTCAGCAGCATCGTAACCGCGCCCGCCAGCACTGGCATCACCAGCACGAGGAGATAGGCGGTGATCAACCAGGTCCATACGAACAGCGGCATTTTCATCAGCGTCATGCCCGGCGCCCGCATGTTCAGAATGGTGGTGATGATGTTGATCGAGCCCATGATCGATGATGCGCCCATGATATGGAGAGCAAAGATGGCCATATCCATTCCCATGCCCATCTGCACCGACAGTGGCGGATAAATTGTCCAGCCGCCCGCAGGCGCGCCCCCCGGCACAAAGAATGAGCCGACAAGAAGCATCGCGGCAGGGGGCAGCAGCCAGAAACTCCAGTTGTTCATTCGGGCGAATGCCATATCGGGCGCACCGATCATCATGGGGACTTGCCAGTTGGCAAACCCGACGAAGGCCGGCATGATGGCCCCGAACACCATGATAAGGCCATGCATGGTGGTCAATTGATTGAAAAACTCGGGATTGACGATCTGAATGCCCGGCTGGAACAGTTCCGCGCGTATGGTTAGCGCCATCACGCCCCCGGTCAGGAACATGGTGAACGCAAACCACAGATACATCGTGCCGATGTCCTTGTGGTTGGTGGCGCAAATCCAGCGGGAAATCCCGCTGGGATGGTGGTCGTCGTGTGCGTGTGCAACGTCGTGTTCGTGTACTGCTGCCATGGTTTCCTCCTTGATGCTATTTTCTGAATTCGTTGATCTCTGATGGCTGTACTACGTCTCCCGCCTTGTTGCCCCAGGAATTCCGTTCGTAGGTGACCACCGCCGCGATTTGTACGTCCGACAGATGCTTGAATGGAGCCATCGCGGTGCCAGTCTTGCCGTTCACTACGATGTTGATATGATCCGCCTTGGGTCCGTTGGCGATCTTTGATCCTTCAAGCGGGGGGAAGGCGGGAGGAGTGCCTTTGCCATTTGCCTGGTGGCATGCCACACAGTTGGCAGTATATACCTTCTCGCCCTCAGCCTTGAGCTCGTCCGCACTGAACACCTTGTTGGTGTCGACGGCCGCTACAGCGGTTTTCTTCTTCTGCTCGGCCACCCACTGGGTATATTTCGCCGGCTCCACCGCTTCCACCACGATAGGCATGAAGCCGTGTTCCTTGCCGCACAGCTCGGCGCACTGACCGCGATAGGTGCCGGGACTGTCAGCCGTGAACCAGGTGTCACGCACATATCCCGGTATCGCGTCCTGCTTGGCTCCCAGCGCAGGTACCCACCAGGCGTGAATCACGTCGTTGGCCGTAAGCAGTATGCGAACCTTCTTGCCGACGGGGACCACCAGGCGATTGTCGACTTCCAGCAGGTAGTTCTCCCCCTTGGGCTGGGAGTTATCGATCTGACCCCTGGGCGTGGCCAGTGCGCTCATAAAGCTGATCCCTTCCCCTTCGCCCGTGATGTAGTCATACCCCCACTTCCATTGGTAGCCAGTGGTCTTGATCGTGATGTCCGGGTTGGAGGTATCCTTCATTGCGATGATGGTCTTGGTCGCAGGGTAGGCCATCCCCATCAGTATCACAAAGGGAATGATGGTCCAGATGATCTCGACCGTGGTGCTGTGATGGAAGTTTGCCGCTTTATAGCCCTGAGACTTGCGATGCTTGAGCATTGAATAAAACATGGTCCCAAACACGCCTATGAATATCACCAGGCATATCCATAGCAGCATCGTGTGCTGGTCATATATGTCCCGGGCAATCACCGATTTCGGCTCGGGAAAATTTAACTGGTAAGGATCTGCCGCTGCCAGCGCCAGCCCTGCATACAGGCCCGCCGCCAAGCCCCACATTACACCCCACGCTACGGTTGATGCTTTACTGCTCATGTCTCCCCCCACTTGATTACTGATTACAGTACGACCAATTGTTTACGAACTATTCGCCTGATCATCTCCAGGTTATTTCCTTCCCGGCTGGATGGCATTGGCTCCGTCCTCTGTTAGATTCGGATAAAAACAGGGATGAGGCGCAACCCTATCCCGCCCGAAACACCTCACCGCAAATCCCACAAAAAACCCTATTGATAATGTCAGTAATTATGCTATTCTTATGAAACGCAGACGGAATCCAAACATAAGAATAACAGCATTCCCATAAGTTCAAGGTTACCACCAAAAAATTTCGAGCCTGATCAGATCTCAAATGATCAGGAACGAAATTCTGCGCCCCTCCACCTGCGTTTCTATCCGAATTTCGGGGCCGGCAGCCTTTAAATCAAGAAAATCGATAAAATCCCTTCATCATATTCCTGGTATGAAATCTGCTTATCTTGTCACTCAGATTTCATGGATTCGCCTGTAACGCTTTTGCTTTCTTCAGGTCTGGCGCGGCTCTCGGGTGAGCATTAAATTCACTTTCCATACCCGGCTAGATTGTCTTTTGCCGGGCCTTAAAGCATTCTTCTATGCATTTCAGCTATTTATGGTAGCTGACGGCCCTGAAACGGAGAAAAATTCTACCACAGCAAAATTGCCCGTACAAGGAAGAAACGAACATCTTTCTAATATATTTGAATATGACCCTATTCTAAAAAGAGTTATATCTCCCTCCTGAAATTGGGGTAATTTTACCCTAATAGAATTGTGGTAATTAGGGTTGGGAGTGGAAGGCAGAGCATATCCTCATCCTACCTTTCGCGATCCTCGGAAGACGTTTTGAGCATCATTTTCTCACCCGCGTTGATCGCTTCCTGCGAGTCTGCCCGCTCCGCTCATATCATCTTGCTCAAGCAAACGAGGAGCCGGTCAAGCCCCAAGCGTATTCGGCAGGTTCAGGAATATATCGACCTGTCCAGGCAGGCAAAATAGACTGTCGCATCCACGTCCGTCTTGTTCCGTTGCGCCTGCCAGATCATTTCAGCCAGGCATTCCATCACCTGGTGCATCGCAGCATGCTTTTCACCAGTTTTGCTCAATAGCCTTTCAAAGCGATCACGAATGCCGGAGGGCTGGTCTATCGAGAGTTGCTCGTCAATGGCTACGTGCATGCTCATATGCAAAAACGGATTGATATCGCCCATTTCCGGCAAATAATCCTTATCCTGATATCGTTCAGGGTCCTCCAGCACGGTCTGATACTCCGGGTGCATCAAAATCACATCGAGCACCATGTTTTCCATGGCTGACAAAACCTCCCGCTCGCGATATTTGCGCCAAGTGTCGAAGAAGAATTGACGTGCCTGTTCCCTTGATGGATTAAACATAGAACGAAGATCCGGAATAAAAGGCTTGCCGGTTAGAAAGTGAGAGGCTTGGAACTCAGGTCTTAAAGCGTCTGGGTCTTTTCCCCATATTCACACAGGTCGTTTATAAGGCAGACCGGGCATTTAGGCTTCCTTGCCACGCATACATAGCGACCGTGCAGGATAAGCCAATGATGCGCATCATGCTGAAATTGCGGAGGAACGCACTTCAGGAGCTTCCGCTCCACCTCAAGCACTGTCTTTCCGCGCGCGATCCCCGTACGGTTGCATACCCTGAATATGTGAGTATCCACGGCGATGGCGATCTCCCCAAATGCAGTATTCAGCACCACGCTCGCAGTCTTGCGGCCAACCCCGGGCAGCCGTTCCAGTTCCTCCCGCGTCCGCGGAACCTCCCCGCCGTGATCCTGGATGAGTAGAGCGCAGGTCGCCAGAATATTCTTTGCTTTGGTCTTGTACAATCCAATACTCTTGATGAACTCCTGCAGCCCGCTTTCCCCCAGCGCCAATATTTTCTCAGGAGTATTGGCCTTGGAGAACAGCTTCCTCGTGGCAATGTTCACGCCCTTGTCAGTTGCCTGTGCCGAGAGAATCACCGCAACGAGCAGTTCGAAGGGAGAGCTGTACTCCAACTCCGTAGCGGGATGAGGATTGGCGGCTTTGAACCGCTCGAAGATCTCGGTAATTTTTTGAGCATTCATGGGATAAACAGGCGTTTCAAGACGTCCTTCTGTGTCCTTCTTAAGTTTCCTTATTCGGTTCTATCTTCCGCACCCAACTGCTGGGCTCGTGCAGCCATGGCCCGCTTTAGCGCAGCCTGAATCATGGCCCTTTTTCGATCCTGGCTTTCCTTCGCTGATCTTTCCTTCACGGGCGTTTCCTTCAGGTCAAGCTCGAATTTTTGTGATTCAATCTCCAGGAAACGTAAACTTTCCTCTGCCTTTTCCTTTTGGTGGTCCTCCTTCGCTTCTTCTTTTTCTCTTCGATCGCGATCGAGTCTCTTTAATCTGAACTGGTAGCGCGCACGTGC
>DASSHJ010000006.1:0-4783 GCA_035692965.1 Nitrosospira sp.
GTCCAATTCTATTTTTCCGCTGGCAAGATGCGGAAACTGCATGGCCGCAATCAGTTGCGCGAAAATGATTTCGCAAACCTCTTCCAGCGAACTCGACTCCATCCCTCTGCGGATCGCATAGAAACAGTTGATTTCCTTCAGACGCTCGCGTAATGAACCCTCCACCTGCTTGAGTTTGGTGATTTCGCGTTCGATGGCATTCGCCATGGTATTGAAGTCTGCTCCGAGCTCAGCGAGCTCGTTGCGAGTGGAAATATCACAGCGTGTCGAATAGCTGCCTTGAGCGATACTGCTTGCCTGGCGCCGCAGATAATCGAGCGGGTGCAGGATGTTCCTACGCATGTAGAAAGCAGCAGCCGCAGCGATGAGCAGGGCGATGCAGAGCACCGCCAGCATCAGCAGAATTTGCTGGTGGAACCGCGACTGCAATCGGCTCAAAGTTGCCTGTGTGCGGTTATCGAGTTCGAGCATGAATTGACTGATGGGGGCCATGATCCTGGCTTTCTCCGCTTTATACCTCTCCCCGAATAACAGGTTGATGGCAAAATCGCGGCCCGATGGGCAAGGCGCGCCCAAATTCCCGTAGTGATCCCCGCATAAACCTTTTATTGCTGCAAATGCCTGCCTTTCAAGCTTGACGAGATCGTCGGAATTCTTCTGGGACTGTTGCAGGAGCGCGAGTTCGTGTTTACTGAATCCCTCGCGGCGCATCAACTCTACGAGTGGAATCGCGGCCCCCCCAGAAATCGGGGTGAGCGGCCCGTCCATATCCCAATAATTGATCAGGTGTCCCTCGGGACGCGGGCGCTTGCCGTTCCGGATGTCAAGAATCTCGAAAAAGAAATGCTCATAGATCGGCTTGCCCGTTACCACGTAACTGCGAGCCATCTTGGTGAGATCTTCGGAACTGTGAAACAACTCGCTTGCAAGCTGCAGTGAGCGGTATTTTTGGCGCTCTGCCTCGGTAATATCTTCCAATGTACTTAACGCGCCTGAAGCAAGCATGATCAGAAGACTGAATATCAGAATGATGAATGCGAAATAAATATTGGTAAAAAGACGTATTCTCATGTTCTCAACCGGTATTCTCAACGTAATGCCGCAAGGGCTGCGCGTCGCAGACGCAGACGCAGACGCAGAACAAGGATAGCCTCCTGGGTGAACTCGGAAAACAGGTGTACGTGGTCATTCTGACAACGATCCCCCTCGACTCTGCCCATGCGGCTTGCGGCGTTTGCTCCACTTCGAACTGCTCACTATATACGCTACGTATAGCCGCTGCTTAGCAGCAGAATACCAAAGTCGATAGGAGTATTGCGTTTATGTCTATTGGGGAATGGGCGACCCGGGAAATGAGCCGCATGTATCACGACTTATGGCGGTTAAGCGATACGCGGGATAGGAATGAAGGGTCAGAATCGGGGCGGGAGCGGAACGGGTTAGGGAGCGGAACGGATTATAGTGCGAAGCGCGATGGGATGCTAAACCGCTGCCCATGAAAACAGACCGTGCAGCGCTAACGGCGCGAGCTCGCAACGTTGTCTTCCAGGACATGAAAGAAAGTCTCATTCTCTTTTATCATCCCGAGCTCACTACGGGCGCGCTCTTCGATTGCTTCCACGCCCTGCTTGAGATCACGCACTTCAGCATCCAGGGTGGCGTTGCGCGCCTGCAGCTTTCTGTTCGTCTCTTCCTGGGCCGCAATCTGCCGGTCCATTTCCCAGACCTTGAGCCACCCTCCCTTGCCCAGCCATAAGGGATATTGCATTGCAATAATCAGTATGACAAGCAGAAAACCCAGTATTTTCACGTGATAATGCCGGGAAATCCCAGTGGATCAAGTGCTTCTACGGCAGCCTTGCAGGCCCTTGGAGGGCTCTGAATTGCGCCAGCTAAACGCCCGCGGTCAACTACGTTGCCGGATGGAAACCAGCTTTTCTAGTATCTTAGCTGATAGAAAGCATCCCTTCCCGGGTAGCTCGCCGAATCCCCCAGGTCTTCCTCGATGCGCAGCAACTGATTGTATTTGGCCAGCCGGTCAGATCGGGAAAGCGACCCCGTCTTGATCTGCAGGACATTGGTAGCGACGGCAATATCTGCGATGGTCGTGTCCTCGGTTTCTCCCGAGCGATGCGAGACAACCGCCGTATAGCCCGCGCGCTTCGCGGTATCGATAGCAGAAAGGGCCTCGGTAAGCGTGCCGATCTGGTTGAGTTTGATAAGTATCGAATTGGCGATGCCCTGCGCAATGCCTTCCTTCAAAATGGCTGTATTGGTAACGAATATGTCATCCCCCACGAGTTGCACAGTTTTTCCAAACCTCTGGGTCAGCATCTTCCAGCCGTCCCAGTCATGCTCACTCATGCCATCCTCGATGCTCAGTATCGGATACTTGTCAATCCACGCTGCGAGATAATCGATGAACTGTGCCGAATCCAGAGTAAGGCCGTCGGATGCAAGATGGTATTTGCCGTCTTTGAAAAATTCCGAACTCGCGCAATCGATGCCTATGGCGATATCCGGGCCTGCCAAATACCCTGCTTTTTCAATTGCCTCCATGATCAATTGAAGGGCTGCTTCGTTGTTTGCCAGATTAGGGGCAAACCCCCCCTCGTCCCCTACTGCGGTATACATTCCCTTGGCGACAAGAAGATCTTTCAATGAATGAAATATTTCCGCACCCCAACGGAGAGCTTCCCGAAAGCTTTGCGCACCCACCGGGATGATCACGAACTCCTGCATATCCATATTGTTATCCGCATGTACCCCGCCGTTGATGACATTCATCATCGGCACTGGCATCGACATCGGCCCCGCACCACCCAGATAGCGGTACAAGGGCAACCCCGACTCCTCCGCCGCTGCTTTGGCAACCGCGAGCGACACGGCGAGCACTGCGTTGGCGCCCAGCCTGGACTTGTTCGGAGTGCCATCGAGGTCAATCAGCGTGCGATCGATAAAGGTTTGCTCCATCGCATCCAGCCCCATGATCGCTTCGGAAATCTCGGTGTTGACGTTCTCCACGGCCTTGAGTACCCCTTTGCCGGAATACCGTTGCATATCGCCGTCACGTAATTCAACCGCCTCCTTCGTGCCCTTCGACGCGCCGGAAGGCACAGCTGCCCGTCCCAGCACTCCGGATTCCAGCAATACATCCGCTTCCACGGTAGGATTCCCGCGAGAATCCAGAATTTCGCGGGCAATGACATCTACAATTGCACTCATGCTTTTTTCCCTGAGTAATAGTTGGTTTTATTGAAAATAATTTTTATTATTGGAAGGTGATAAGACAGAGTCATCGAAAACCCTGCCTGAGATAGGTGGCCCATCCGCCCAGATCTGGAAACAGACGACCGGAGTGGTAGCCTCTGAATTCCAATTGCTTCAGGAGGGTTTCCTTATTATCGCCCTGGACAATTGGATAGCATATGAGATGAGCCCAGGGATTCGTTTTATTTTCCAGACTGGCTTCGTCGATCTCGTGATATCCCTTCTTACTGTTGAAATAATACCGTCCCTCTGTCAATCCGACTAATTCATCGCGACCTTCCCGGCCTGAGTATTTAGGGTTAAAAACATGCTTTGTAACGACTTTATCCAACCGGTCCTCACTTTGCGTAAGATTCGAGCAATAAATAAAACGTCCTGACTGAGCAGCGATTCTCTGTGTGAAAACAAGTGGCACCACGATAAAAGGAGCAGATTCAGCCCATCGTTTGTCCCGCCAAGGAATCTTCCTATTATTGCTGATGATATCAAGATGGATAACTCTATTAATTCGATCATCCTCCTGATTCTTTCTCTCTAAATGAATTGCTCTATCTCTCCTTTGATCTTCCTTCTTCAATATCATTACCCATAGCCTTGATGGCTCTCCCTTACTGAAATCCCCTCCCCGCCAAGACCCGGTTAAAGCAAAATAGAGAGCAATAAAAGGATTTAGAGTCCAATCCAATAGCCTGGTGGGCAATCCATAATGCTGAGCAAGGCATAGTATCTCAAGATCCGCTAATGTTCTTCCTCCAAATTGACCCTCTGTTTCTATCAGGTGAGCAGTGTGCCGAATATAGTGATCAAGTATTTGACGCTCCAGTTTTCTCACATCACCTTTTGTTCCCCAATGCTCGTTCAGACGGTCATATATTCTGGTTCTCAATAATGATGGTAACAATGGAAAAGGTTTACCGCAGCTAGTATCCAAGCATGCTGCTTCACCTCTAAAGAACATCCTGTAGCCCTTCATACGCCAATCATCCCAGTACTTCATAACATCGAACCATGTTTCGGAAGTTATGACGGGCGAGAGATGTGCCTGATCTGTCCACCAATTACGATCAATTTGATTTAGGCTAGACATGAGGAGAAAACAATTAAAAATTATTCCGTTAGCATGTTTTATACAAAGGAGAGTACGAAGTACTATATAACTGCGAGCGTGACTTTAGTCAGCGGATGAACGGCGGGATATGGTTTTTATGATTATCGGCTTCCCGAGTTTATTTATGACCTTATTCCAATACATGGCCGATGTTAAAAATTCATGCTTCTGATAGGAGGGATGAGTTAAAGAAGGGATAGGTAAAAAATATGACATTAACGACATGTTATTGGAATGAAAGTAGCTTCTTGAATCAGGTAATTTATTACGCGATATTTTTTAATTTAGCAGAGTCCGAACCAGCCGAAGCACGCTTGTTTGAAAAGTCCACAGCCGCAGCTATGAAAGTAGTAAACAGGGGGTGCCCCTTCTTCGGCCTGGAAGTGAATTCGGGGTGAAACTGGC
>DASSHJ010000007.1:0-2863 GCA_035692965.1 Nitrosospira sp.
TCCCTCGTTTGCCCATTCTCTGCATGAGAAACGTACGCAGGAAAAGCTGCTGCTCTATCAGCAATTGCCACGCTATATAAAAAAATGTAGCCAGTCCGGCCAGGGGAACGGCCAGGGCATTTCTCACGTAGGCCAGCACAGTTCCTTTTTTTATTTCCGTCGCAATCTCCATCTAATGCTCCTTTGGTTTCCTTCTCAACATTCGATTTCATCCTGGAAGCAATACACGCAGAACCTTGTCAGCTATTGGTCAATACTCTGGCCTCTGGATGATGTGATGGATAATACAACTAACTCCGCCGTTCAACGGCAATCCCATATGGAGGACCTGGGCTCGTCGGGATAGTCGTAAACCCCTTTTCCTGTCGCTGGACTGGCTTTAATCCACCGTGGGCAAACAAGCAGAGCTATTGATAAGTATAGGAAATGTGGGCCCCTTTTTAAACGAAAAGGAGCTCAAGCGCAACTTTTATCTTAACCCGGCAGCTACTTCTTGTGAGGAATATGCGGCCAGCAACGAAATAGACAAGATTCGGTTGTAGTTGGGACAACAACCGTTTGGCGAGGGGTGGGAAAACAGATGGTGTTAGCTGGTCACAGCAATCGTGCGTTTATCGCGCAGTCTGGCCGTATTTTTTGATTTGAAGATGGGCTTCTCACTCCCTTAATCGCTCGCCCGGCGGGCGTTAAGAATCTGGATTAATTCCAGTGCATTGAAGCTTCTGCCGGAAAGCATCCGTCCCAGTGTCCTGAAAACCGCCAGCATTCGCATATAACTCTCCAGCATCGGGTGACCTGCGTTCAACTCGCGCCCTTTAAATGTGGAAAACTCATCCATTTCATATATAAGAAACATGAGTACGCTGTAGTATTGTTCTTCTGTATTCGCATCAAATCCGCCGAACGTCACCGCGCTCAGTCCGGTCTGGCGTTTTAACTCATCCTTCTCAGCCTCGGTCAACCGGTCGTAGGCAGCTTCCATCACGTCCCACATGACGAGGAGGCGGACAACGTCCCTCACTATATCCGCGTCGTTATTTGTCAGCCCATCATAAATCCCGTAATACTTTCGTTTGATCGCCCAGAGATGCCCCGTACGAATTGCTTTTGCCACAAACCTCGGATCGATGTCACCATCGATCCCGAGTTTTTCATAAATTTCGCCTAGCATAAAAAGAATAAGTTTTTCGCCGTCACTTAGCTTCATCTTCGTTCCATTTATCAATTCGCACAGCTGGTTATCTTATGCGGGCATGTGCAAATAACCATTGTCCTGAAGTACAGGAATAACGGTTTTTCTAGCGAAATGATGAGGAGAATGATGACAAAAACGACAGCCGAAACCGCGAGGGTTGCTGAGGAGACAGGGAATACGCTGTTTTTTTCGGCTGGACTTCTCTCGCTGTTCCTGCTGCCACCTGTATTCCATGGCGAGGAGCACTGTTATAAACTGTTTGAGTCCAGGGGAAATGCTAGGTGTGGTTTCTCACAACGTTGTTCCCGCAGCGGACAGAACTTCCCCGCGCTGCCCAGATGGGCTTTGATAATGGGGATATGTCCGATGTCGCTGGGCGGCTTCAGGTGCTTATAAGTCCATAGCGCATGACCCGATAAAGAAGGCCTCGGGAGGTATCGGGCAGGGGGAAAATGATAGACAGCAACCTTCTCATTACAGCCGCCGCAGTTGTGCTCGGTCTGGTATGGCTGGGCGCCTGGCTTTTAGGCAAGATCAGGCGGGGAGAGATCGAGATTGGCACTCACACCATATTGCTGGTGCTTCTCGCGGCGATTCTCCTCGTACCTTTTGCAGTGAATGTGGCCGGCCATCTGATCGCCAATTCCTTGTACCGCCCGAGTGGAGAAAATGGCGCGCAGCACGAAGAGGCGGCTCCTGCTCACAAGCATGATTCCCCATGAGAATGATTTTTCCGTTCGCAGCATAGTTACAGCAGTTCACCAGGTCCCGGTTCCAGTCATGTCAACAGTCTGTTTTGAATTGGCCATTAAACTTGTGCCCGAGTCCGGTGTCTTAGTTTTCCTGATATAATTTCACGTTTTGCCTCGCGCCGGGCACTTCCGACCCTGGCTTATCGAGACTCCTACCGAGACTACTTATGCTTCGCTCCATTCGTAACATTGCCATCATTGCCCACGTCGACCACGGCAAGACAACGCTCGTCGACAAGCTGCTGCATCAAGCCGGCTCCTTTGCAGCGCATCAGCATATTGCCGAGCGCGTGATGGATTCGAACGATATCGAGCGCGAGCGCGGTATTACCATACTGGCCAAGAACTGCGCGGTCGACTACGAGGGTGTGCACATCAATATCGTCGATACGCCGGGTCACGCCGATTTCGGCGGGGAGGTGGAGCGGGTGCTGTCCATGGTCGATGGCGTGCTGCTACTTGTCGATGCAGTGGAAGGCCCCATGCCCCAAACCCGCTTCGTGACCAAGAAAGCGCTGGCGCTGGGATTGCGTCCGATCGTCGTCGTTAACAAAATCGACCGTCCCGGGGCACGGCCCGACTGGGTGGTGAATCATACGTTCGATCTGTTCGACAAGTTGGGTGCGAACGAGGACCAGCTGGATTTTCCAGTAGTGTATGCCTCTGCCCTCAATGGATACGCAACGCTTGATCTCAAGCAGACGGGGAGGGATATGCGCCCTCTGTTTGACGCCATACTCAGCCATGTGCCGGCACCCGCCGGAGATAGCGATGGCCCGCTGCAACTACAGATCAGCGCGCTGGATTATTCGAGTTTTGTCGGACGGATCGGGATAGGGCGTATCAACCGGGGGCGGCTCAGGCCTGGTCAGGAAGTGATGGTAATGGCGGGAGCAAGCACTCCGAAGAAGGCCAG
>DASSHJ010000008.1:0-16864 GCA_035692965.1 Nitrosospira sp.
AGAAAGTTCGGGCAGAATAGCAGGGGAACTGCGCAATGCCTGCGAGGCAGGAGATGCTCAGGCTGCGGGGGCTGCGGCGCATAAGCTCAAGTCTTCGGCCCGCTCCGTGGGCGCTTTGGAGTTAGGTGAATTGTCCGCCAGGATGGAGCAAACCGGAAAGGCGGGCGACATCAAGGGACTGAAAGCGTTGCTGCCACAGTTCGACGCCCAATTGGCTGCTGTAGATGCCTATATTGACGCTCAGCAGGGATGACTGGTTTCCATATAAAAATAGAATAAGGAGCAGGCAAAGGCGATGCCAGAAAAATCTGAAGTCAGGATCCTGGTTCTTGACGATGAGCCCTTCATGCTGAAGCTGCTGGGCCATATGCTATCGAATCTCGGGTACACATCGGTGACCCTCTGCGAGAATGGCCGAAATGCGCTTGCGCAAATTGCCGAAACCGGGCCCAATCTTATCCTCCTTGATCTCAATATGCCTGAAATGGATGGGATCGAGTTCGTGCGGCACCTGGTCGACCGGCACTATACGGGAAGCCTGGTCCTGATCAGCGGCGAGGATGAGCGCATGCTGCAAACCGCCGAGAAGTTGGTGCAGGCGCACAAGATTTCTATCCTTGGACACCTGCATAAGCCTGTCAAGCCGGACATGCTGTCCGCTCTCCTCCAGAAGTGGGCGCCGCCCTTGATTAGTTCGTCAAGGAGTGAAAAGAAAAAATACAGTGCTGATGAATTACGCACAGCGATCAAGGAAGGCCAGTTGATCAACTACTACCAACCCAAGGTCGCAATCGCTACTGGGGAGGTGGTCGGGGTCGAGACTCTAGTGCGCTGGCGCCATCCCACGGATGGACTTGTATTTCCCGATCAATTTATCAGTGTCGCCGAAGCGGGCGGTCTGATCGACGATCTCACGAAGGCGGTATTTGCCGGCGCAATGGCGCAGGCCAGGACGTGGGAGGATGCCGGTTTGCCTTTGCGGATCGCGGTTAACGTTTCGATGGATAACCTCGCATCTTTGACTTTCTTGAGTTTCGTTGCCGAGTTGACTGCAAAAGAGGGCATTGCCCCACAACATGTCGTATTGGAAGTAACCGAAAGCCGACTCATGCAGGATACCCGTGCTCCGCTGGAGATTCTGACCCGGCTGCGCCTTAAGCGCTTCCGATTATCGATCGACGACTTCGGCACCGGACATTCTTCTCTCGCTCAACTGCGTGACATTCCCTTTGACGAACTCAAGATCGACCAGGGATTTGTGCACGGCGCGTGGCGCGATGAAACGCTGCGGGCGATGTATGAAGCCAGCCTGTCGCTGGCCAGGCAATTGGGGATGGAAGTCGTCGCGGAGGGCGTGGCCGACCGGAACGATTGGGATTTTCTCTACAGGACGGGCTGTGATCTTGCACAAGGAATGTTCGTCTCGCGGCCCATGCGGCCGGAAGACATGCCTGGATGGATACAGAAATGGCGCGAGCGGGTGCGCACGGAGCTTTCCGTTTCAAAAAATGGCGGAGAGGCCGAAAAGGTCGAGGAATAGAGATTCAGGAATAGATGCTAACGACCAGACTGACCGCGGCGTGAGTAAGGCATTCCCCGGTAAGGCACTCCGCGGCAGGCAATAGACACACGGGAATTTAATAAAACCGAATTGCGATGTGAAGATCCGCTATTGTTCAAGATGATTTGATTGCGACAAACGGAGCGTCTACGGTAGAAGGTTTCTGTATCTGGGTAGATTGAAGAGTTAAATTAGCAACGCGGCCACCACCCTGCGGCCCTCAGCCATCAATATGTTGTATGTCCGGCAGGCGGCACTGGTGTCCATCACCTCGATGCCGATTCCCGATTCGAGCAGCGCTCTGGTCAGCCTCGGGTGGGGAAAGCGTAGGATCGGCCCGCTTCCGAACAATACCAGCTCGGGGTGAAGAGAGAGCAAAAAGCGGAAATCCTCGGGCGTGAGTTGATCAAAACCCTCCGCACCCCAGTTTTCGATAATACGATCAGGTGTCACGATCACGTCATGTTCATAACGAACGTGATTGACCAGAACGTATCCTGCGCCGTAACCGGTGAAGAGGTTTTGCCCGGTATTCGTGGAAAGATGCAGCTTCAACTTGTCTCCATTTGCGGCAGGTGAGCCGGTCAGGTAACATTACAACTTTTTTGAGCCGCAATAAAGCCCAGCAATGGCCCTGGACTGAGCGTTCTGCTAGCTCGTCGATGTGTGACTCCGGCGCCATGACGTTAAGCTGATCATTGTGAAGTCTCGGTTTCCTGTTGTCCATATTCTTGAATATTCCTTGTTCACGCCTTTTCCGGTTTCGACGCCTGCGGCCCGGCCTCGTCTTCTTCCCGTCCCCTTCCCAACTCCTCTATGCAGTCCATTCTGAAGTCAAGCAAGCTCGCTAATGTCTGTTATGACATTCGCGGCCCCGTGCTTGACCGTGCGAGGGAGATGGAGGAGGAAGGCCATCACATCATCAAGCTCAATATCGGCAACCCGGCGGTATTCGGGTTCGATGCACCAGAGGAAATTCTGCAGGATGTCATCCGCAATCTATCGGCTGCTTCCGGCTACTGTGACTCGAAGGGACTGTTCGCAGCGCGCAAGGCGATTATGCATTACACGCAGGAAAAACAGATTCGTGACGTCCGGCTTGATGATATCTACATCGGCAATGGCGTTTCGGAACTGATTGTGATGGCCATGCAGGCGCTGCTGAACACGAGCGACGAAGTGCTGGTTCCTTCGCCGGATTATCCGCTATGGACGGCCGCGGTTGTGCTGGCGGGGGGCACCGCCCGGCATTACATGTGCGATGAGCAGTCCGACTGGCTGCCTGATCTGGATGATATGCGCTCGAAGATCAATTCCAACACCCGTGCCATTGTCGTCATCAATCCGAATAACCCTACCGGAGCCCTATACCCGGATGACCTGTTGAGAGAAATCATAGAAATCGCGCGCCAGCACCAGCTTATCATCTATGCCGACGAGATTTATGACAAAGTACTCTATGATGGCGCGACACACACGTCCATTGCCTCCCTCGCGGACGATGTGCTATTCATTACGTTGAACGGGTTGTCAAAAAACTACCGGGCGGCCGGTTTTCGCTCGGGGTGGGCGGTTGTTTCCGGAACCAAGCAGTATGCGCGTGATTACATTTCCGGTTTGACCATGCTCGCCTCAATGCGCCTGTGTGCCAATGTCCCCTCTCAATTTGGTATCCAGACGGCACTGGGCGGCTATCAAAGCATCAAGGACCTGGTCATGCCGACGGGGCGTCTCATGCGGCAGCGCGACCTGGCGTGGAAACTGCTTACCGATATTCCCGGGGTGACGTGCTATAAACCGAAGGCCGCGATGTACCTGTTTCCCCGCCTTGACCCTGGAATGTATCCCGTGGAGGATGATGAGCAGCTCGTACTCGATCTGCTTATGGAAGAGAAGGTGTTGCTCGTCCAGGGCAGTGGCTTCAACTGGGCCCAGCCAGACCATTTTCGCGTCGTCTTTTTACCGAATAGCGACGACCTGACTGAAGCCATAGGACGCATCGCGCGTTTCCTTGGCCGATATCACAAGCGCAGCGGGACTGGATCACTCTCGTCCGCATAATCCAACCTGAAAGCCTGATCCGGCCACTTCTGCTGTGAAATGACCGATATAACTGAAAACTTCGTGATTACCGAGGATATGAAACCTATTAACGTCGGGCTATTGGGTATTGGCACCGTGGGCGGCGGCACATTCGCCGTGTTGAACCGCAACCAGGAAGAGATTGCGCGTCGTGCCGGGCGCGGCATAACGATCCGCACCGTTGCCGATCGCGAGCAGGAGAAAGCGCGGAAGATCGTGGGTGAGAACGTCAGGGTTACCGGTGACGCCGGCGAGGTCGTCGCTGATCCTGAGATCGATATCGTGGTTGAATTGATCGGCGGGTACACGGTTGCAAGGGAGCTCATACTGAAGGCCATCGAGAATGGTAAACACGTCGTCACCGCGAACAAGGCGCTGCTGGCGTCGCACGGCACCGAGATCTTTGCCGCGGCGCAGAAGAAAGGGGTGATAGTCGCATTCGAGGCGGCTGTAGCAGGTGGAATTCCCATCATCAAGGCGTTGCGCGAGGGTTTGACTGCCAACCGCATCGAGTGGATCGCCGGCATCATCAACGGTACCAGCAACTACATCCTATCTGAAATGCGCGACAAGGGCCTGACGTTCGACACGGCTCTGAAGCAGGCGCAAAAACTGGGCTATGCAGAGGCTGATCCGACCTTTGACATCGAAGGCGTCGATGCAGCGCACAAGCTTACCATCATGGCGGCGATTGCTTTCGGAATCCCCATGCAGTTTGACAAGGTCTACACAGAAGGGATCACAAGGCTGACCCGAGAGGATATCCGCTATGCTGAGGAACTGGGTTACCGCATCAAGCTGCTGGGTATTGCAAAGCGTACGCCAAAGGGTATCGAACTGCGCGTTCATCCCACGCTGATACCAACACGGCGGTTGATTGCGAACGTGGAAGGCGTAATGAATGCGATCGTCGTAAAAGGCGATGCGGTGGGCGCAACGCTGTATTATGGCGCCGGCGCTGGCGCAGAACCGACAGCAAGTTCGGTAGTGGCAGATCTTGTGGATGTGACGCGGATGCACACTGCGGACCCGAAGCATAGGGTCCCTCACCTGGCGTTTCAGCCCGATCTTCTCTCTGACGTGCCAGTCCTCCCCATGGATGACGTGGAGACCTCCTATTACCTGCGGTTGCGAGTATTGGATAAAGCGGGGGCGCTGGCGGATATCACGCGAGTGCTGGCGGACCTCCAAATCTCGATCGATGCAATGGTGCAGAAGGAACCTGGCGAGGGCGAGGATCAGGTGGACATTATCATGCTTACCCATGAAGCAATAGAAAAGAATGTGAACGCCGCGATCGCGAAGATCAAGAAGCTGCCCTTCCTGACGGGAAAGGTGACGCGAATCCGGCTCGAGCATTTGGGCGGGAAGTAGATGCGTTACATTTCCACTCGCGGCGGGATGGCGCCGAAAAGATTTTCAAAAATCCTGCTCGGCGGCCTTGCTTCCGATGGCGGACTTGCCGTGCCGGAAACTTATCCACAATTTGGCGCTGCCGAGCTTGAAAAGCTGCGTGGCCTGAGTTACCCCGAACTTGCATTCGAGATTCTATCTCGCTTTGCAGACGATATTCCCCACGTGGATCTGCGCGCCATCATCGGGCGCACGTACACTGCGGAAAAATTTCACAGCGAGGAGATTACTCCGCTTGGAACACTCGAGCCCGACCTGCATATTCTCGGGCTATCCAACGGCCCGACCCTGGCGTTCAAGGACATCGCCCTGCAGCTTCTAGGCAACTTGTTCGAGTATGCACTGGCGAAATCCGGCGATCACCTGAATATCCTGGGGGCGACTTCCGGCGACACGGGTCCGAGTGCGGAATACGCAATGCGCGGTAAAGAGCGCATTCGCGTATTCATGCTTTCTCCACAAGGGAAAATGAGCCCTTTCCAGACCGCGCAGATGTTTTCCCTCCAGGACCCGAACATTTTCAATATCGCCATACGCGGTGTTTTCGACGATTGCCAGAATATCGTCAAGGCAGTGAGTAATGATTCGACATTCAAGCAAAAATACCGCATCGGCACGGTCAATTCAATCAACTGGGCGCGAATCGCGGCTCAAATTGTCTATTATTTCAAGGGTTACTTTGCAGCGACACGTTCAAATAACGAACCAGTGTCATTTGCGGTACCTTCGGGAAATTTCGGAAACATCTGCGCCGGGCATGTAGCCCGCATGATGGGATTGCCGATCCGCAGGCTGATTCTTGCAACCAATGAAAATAACGTCCTGGACGAATTTTTCAGGACGGGGCGCTATCGCCCTCGCAGTACTGAAGAGACCCGCCACACGAGCAGCCCGTCCATGGACATTTCCAAGGCATCCAACTTCGAGCGTTTCATTTTTGACCTGACAGGGCATGACGCGGATAAAGTCAGGGAATTATGGCGCGCCGTGGACGAGGGCGGGGAGTTCGACCTGGCCGGGACGCCGTTATGGGAGAAAGTGGAGGATTTCGGTCTCGTCTCGGGGAGCAGCAGCCATGCGGATCGGATCGAGACGATAAGGAAGGTCAGGGAAAATTACGGCCTATTGGTGGATCCCCACACTGCTGATGGGCTGAAAGTTGGAATGGAATATCGCGAAGCGGGCGTGCCGCTCATTTGCCTGGAAACGGCGTTGCCCGTCAAATTTTCGAAGAGCATTATCGAGGCGATAGGCGAGGAACCTCCCCGTCCCCCAGGATATGCAAACATCGAGAGCTTGGCGCAACGCTATGTGGTCATGAATCCGGACGCCGATGCGGTCAAAGGGCTGATTGCCGAGCGCAGCGATAGGACAGCCGCGCTTGCTTAACCCGGGTTATGTTTTAAGGGATAACGCAGGAGCGTGGAGGGGTGGCATAATGGGTTGCGTTTCACTCCACCTATTCTTGTAAATTACCGGCGCTGGTGGCATCGCAGCGATAAAAACGCAGTTCCTATGCGCGTTGCCTCTCGGCAGCGGTAAGAAAATCATCCAGGATCGGCCCGGAGTCGAGCAGTTCCTTGGCTCCGCCGTGAAACTCGGGGTGCCATTGAAACCCCGTCACATAGCAATCCCCTCGCATGCGTATGGCCTCGATAATGCCATCGCTTTCTGAAACAGCCTCCACCTCTGAATCGCGTCCCAATCGCTTGATTGCCTGGTGATGGATGCTGTTGACAAGATGGGGTTGGTCGTCGTCGTATAGCTTTGCCAGCCTCGAGCCTTCTTCGATCAGGAGGCTATGGCGGTGCTGATCATACAAGACCGGATCGACATGCGGAATGGCAAGCGGATTTTCGGTCACGATATCCTGGTAGAGACTTCCTCCCAATGCCACGTTTATGAGCTGGAGGCCGCGGCAGATGCCCAGCACGGGTTTTCCCTGGACGACGCATTCCCAGAATAGCTCCATTTCGTAGAGGTCGCGCACACGGTCACCCGACCATTCAGGCCGAGCGGGTTCTTCGCCGTAGGAAACAGGACTGACATCCGCGCCTCCCTGTAAAACCAGGCCATCTATTTCCCTTACATAATCACTGATGCGCACCTTCGAGCGTTCGACACCGCCGGTTTCGAGGGCAGGCAACATGAACGCCAAAGCGCCGCGCCGGATGATCCAGTGCGCGACGGTTTGTTCGAGGTATTGCAGTGTCTTGTTACGAAAGCCCAGCTCTGGCGGCGGATGATGCAGAATACGAGGGGACAGGCCTATCCGTAGCGGACGAGTCATGTTCAATAGTTGGTGCGATGCAGTCAGGAACCCGTAATTTGGATTGCGCCCGCGATGGGACGTTCATGCACATCATCGCATCTCTGGCGCACTTGATCTGAGGGTTACTTAACGGATTAGCCTCGATCTGGTTTATTGCTCTTCGAGACGGGTAGTTTGGAGGCAATGAGAAGAACAAAAGGGATAAGGGCTCAGGCGCGCATCCACAGCTCGGCCTGTAGTTGCATGACATCACCGAGATTGTGTTCCCGCGAATAGGTTTTGCGCAGCCAGGTTGTGCCATTGCCATTTATCAGTATTTCGCGAATCCTTTCCATCGCCTCCGTTGCCCTCAGTTCGCGAGCGTGGTCGGCTATTCGTGAAAGCATATCAGTAATATCTTCGCGTATGCTGCGCTGCTCATGAGTTCGTGGGTCGATAAAGACTCCTTCCAGACCGAAGCGGCAGGCCTGGAATCTGTTGAAGGTGTAAACCAGGTAATCGTCCTCTTCCGGTGCAATGCGTTGCTCCACCATGATATAGCGGGACATGGCCTGTATATAGCAGGCGATGGCGGCGGCAATTTCGACAGTGAGCGGCGTGTCGCACACCCTTACCTCGATCGTGCCGAATTCCGGCTTGGGACGTATGTCCCAGTAAAAATCCTTCATCGATTCGACCACTCCCGTAGAAGTCATCTTGCTGAAGAATTTCTCGAAATCCTCCCAGCGAAGAACAAAGGGCGCCCGGCCGCTCAGAGGAAACGAAAAAACCGAATTGAGGCGAGCGGAAGCGAAACCGGTGTCATGCCCTTGCACGAACGGGGAACTCGCCGACAACGCGATAAAGTGGGGAATATAGCGAGACAGCATATGCATGAGATGCAGCGCCTCGTCGGGACCGGGGCACCCCACATGCACGTGCTGCCCGAATATCGTGAACTGTTTCGCAAGGTAACCGTACAGTTCGGACAGGTAATGGAACCGGGGAGCATCAAAAATCTTCTGCTCGCTCCAGTGCTGGAAGGGATGCGTGCCTCCACCCGCTACAGCAATGTTGAGAAAGCGGCCGGCGTCGGAAACCACGTCCCGTAGGGCATGAAGTTCATTGACCAGCCCGCTATATTCGTGCTGCACGGAAGTGTTGATTTCGATCATGCTGCGCGTCATTTCCGGTTTTATTTCCCCCGGATGTGCCCGCTTCGACACTCGCCTCAGGATATCCGGTGCGGAGGAAACGAGGTTGTAATCGTTGCAGCTCAACAATTGCAGCTCAAGCTCCACCCCCATGCTCAAGGGACGCGATGACGCAAAAGGCATGAGACTCATGATTTCATCTCTGGCTGGTCTCCGGTGTTTCCCCGGCTCTGCGCAGGGATACCTGCACAAGGATTGGCCCGATGAGCTCGAGGATGACAATGCAGCTCATCAAAGTCAGCCCAAATCCTGACGCAAAAGAAGGAAAGGTTGCGCTCGTTTCGAGCGTCAGCAAGAGCGTCACGCTGGACATCGGCATGAGGGCAACGCCAAGCGCAGTGCCTTGACGCAAACTCAGGCCGCTATGATGAGCTAGCGCGAGCACGGAAGATATCTTGGCAACGGCCCGAACGCCGATAAGTAGCCATACGAGCAGGAAGCTTTCCCGCAATCCGCTCAGGTTTCCGGCAAGGCCGTTGCCAATGAACATCAGCACGACCAGGACAGCCCCAGCCGACCCGAAGTGTGGCGGGAAAGTTCGCGGACGCTGCCGGTGATAGCGCGTGATCAGGCCCGCCGCAAGCAGCACGAGAACAGGGCTGAGCTTGAGGGTCGAGGCCATGATGGTTGCAAACGCGATCATCCCGAAAAGGATGAATGAAAAGGTTTCCTCGTGATGGCCCAGGTAATGATGAATGCGTTCGAAAGTGAAACCGAAAAGCCAGGCAAGCAGTGCCGAACCCCCTATGAGGTAGAGCGGCTGCAAGATCGTATGGAGTGCGCTGGTACCGGCAGCGCCATGCATGGCGGCAACGGTCAGCTTGTGCAGGATGACAGCATAAATGCAGTTTAATGCAGTCATGAGCAGAAGGCGGTCAGTTACCTGTCCCTGCGCGCGAGATTCGGTTATCGTGCGCACGACAATCGCGGGAGAGGTCGCAATGAGGATTGCGGCGACCACCGCGGCGGTTGCGCCGGGAGTATCCATCCAGACCAATAGCGCAAACACCAGGAAAAACGTCGCTGCCGCTTCGAGCAGGCTAGCGCCCGCTATCCAGCGATTAGTCTTGAGCCAGTGGAGGTTGACTTTGCTCCCCAGCTCGAATAAAAGAATGCCAAGCGCAAGATCGATCACCAACCGCCATTCTGTCAGCGGCAATTCCGGGATCAGCCCAAACGCATGGGGACCGAGTAACAGTCCCACACCTACATAGCCGACGATCCGCGGCAACCTCAGGTGCCGCACCAGCGCTTCGCCGACCAGCACCGCGACTACCAGCGTCAAGGCGATCCAGAGCGCAGGCGTAATCGCAAGCGGCCAGATGGGAAGATAATCCGACCAGGTCATGCTGAAAACGATGGGCTATGGCCGAAAAAGACGGCGATAGCAAATGTTTGCGTGACTTTCAGATGCATTCAGGCCCCTCTGGTGAATTGGGATCAATACGAAACAGTTTCCGAGAACGCCGCGTCGGAAGCACGAGGAACTTAAAAACTGGATTCAGAAACTGCTATGTCGCAATTTATTGACGCGATGATTTCTGCGCCAACTTATTTCCGGAAGAGACAAGCATTATAAACCAGAATGATGATAGGCTTCTTTCAACAGCGACGGGTACGACATGGGGGATCGACATAAATCTCAACTTGGCATGAGTCGCGGAAGTAATTGAGATTGGACAAGGAAGGCGTGGGCGATCCGTACAACCTGCGACGGTTCTTGGACGCACAGCAACCCGTTTACGAAGCCGTACGCGGGGAACTTAAAGATGGCTGCAAGCGCAGCCACTGGATGTGGTTCGTTTTTCCTCAGATCGAAGGCCTGGGCCAAAGCCACATGGCAGGAAAATATGCAATCAAGTCGCGTGAAGAGGGCAACGCTTATCTCGACCACCCCGTTCTAGGTCACAGACTTCGCGAGTGCGCGGCCTTGGTCGCTAACCTGGACGGGCTCTTAATCGAAGACATCTTTGGCTATCCAGACGATTTGAAGTTCAGATCGTCGATGACTCTGTTCGGAGAGATCGCCCCCGGCGGCGGGATTTTTCGGGAATGTCTGGAAAAATATTTCGAAGGAAAACCGGACGTAAAAACGCTTGCGCTATTGTCCGCGAGGCCATCGTGAGGAGAGAAGGCATTGCGTGATAATGCATGTAAAAAATCCGGCCTAATCTGAGCGCGCCTTCTTCCAACCCTCTTCAGTACTCCTGTCCGTCCGTAAATGACTGACCGTTGTCAGTTCAGCTCCGCCCCAAGCATATAACCACTATCAGAGTATGGGATTTTATGGTATAAATAATTATGGCCGCCGGGATGGAATTTTCGATCTGTCGGCAGCCTCCAAGGTTTAAGGTAGGCTTCACGCGGAAGCACCTTTTTCTATTACTTTTTGAGCTCAAGGAGACTCTCATGAAAACCGCGCGTTTGCTGTTCATTATCCTTTTTATGACTGCGGGTGCCTCTTCTCTGGCATGGGCTGGAGAGCCGAACCCCGATGCTTTAACCGGCGGGCAAAAGAGCGAGAAATCAAAAGCAATGCCTGGCAATGATTGCGGCCCGGAAGCAAGCCAGGAAGTTAGCAGGCCTGACGCAGCAACCCTGGCCGAATGAATATAAGTTTGCCAATAATCGCATTACAAGTTTGGCATTATTCGGGCCGCTAGTAATGGCTGTTCGTTGTCCACTCGTGTTACCGGGTTTTTTCCAGGAATACTCGCATGAGCGCCCGTCTCTCTTTCCAGACGGGCGCTTTCTCCCCCCCTCGCAAGCCACCGTTTTTCTTGCCCTTTTGACTCAGCAGTAAAGCCTGCAATTTCGATTGCCGAGATTGCATATTGCATTTAGAATTTCCTGTGAGCCACGGTTAGGCTTCTTCAAGCTCATCCGTAAATTATTTCAGAAATCGCATACCGAAGCCGACATGCTCGTTTGCCAGGTGTATCTCTACGCACACTAGGAGCATGCTCGGCTAGACCCTTGAGCTTTACGAACTTGCTGTGCGTTAAGCTCAAGGCCGAATCCCAGCCAACGTTTGAGCGATAACGAACAATAAAAATATTACCTGGTAAAAATGTCCATGAAAAACAGTCCTTGGGTAGCTGGAATTCTCATTGCCGCAACCCTGACGGGGTGCGCGGGCGTTCCCGATAGAAATGCGGCAAGAGCCGGTTATGGCGGTTCGATCCTCGAACAACCGGGTCCGAGGGTTGATCTGAGCGACACGGCTTTAGTTAAAGATATCCTTTACACCCAGTTTCGCGAATGGAAGGGAACGCCGTACCAGTTAAGCGGGTTGAGCAAGAACGGGATCGACTGTTCGGGTTTCGTTCACATCACGTTCAGGTCAAGACTGGGCGTAAGCTTGCCGAGATCAAGTGAGTTGCAGGCGGAAATGGGGATCGATATCGATAAGGACGAGCTGCGCGCAGGGGATCTGGTCTTTTTCAAAACTGGCAAAAAACTCAAGCATGTTGGCGTCTATCTGGAGGGAGGCAGATTCCTGCACGCGTCAACCAGGCTCGGCGTCGTCATTTCTGGCCTTGATGAAAGCTACTGGAAGTCCGCATACTGGAAGGCGAAGCGTTTGGAAACCTGATCTTGCGATAGCTTGGCAAACAGTCATGGAGCAGGGAAGATGTGGCGGACGCACTCATCTCGATATATGCCGGGATGAGTGATCGAGTTTTACAACTGGACGAGAATCAATCGACGATTTCGGTTTTAATGCTATGGGGGTGTTAAATGTCCGATTCGAACAAGAAAATTCCTTGTAAGCTTTTACTATTTTTCTCCCTGTATTTTATCCTGGGCAACGCTGCCGTATGGGCAGAACCAGACCTGGAGGAAATCCAGCGACGGTTTAACCAGGAAACGATTTCCAAGCCTTTCAGCGTTCCCGACAGCGCCACTCTGGCCTCCGCGCTAAAGGAAGCCACGGACAGGGGTACTCCGACCAAGTCATCCTCCCAGATGATCCCAAATGTTCCCCTTCTTGGCGGGCTGGGCTACTACGGAGCATACGCCCGGCCGTACTACGGCGGCTACTATGGAGCGGGATATTACAACCCTTACTATGGAGGCTGGGGGTGGTAGGAGACAAGAGCAGCGTTGGACAAAAATAAAGCAATAAGAAGCAATGTGTATTCCTGGGGGCAACTTTTTATCACCTCCACCCATTTTATATTTAACTAATAACAAGAGGGAACAATATGAGTTACATGGAAAGTAAGCATGCCATTGCGCTGGCGGCTGCGATGGCGTTTTCTGCAATCTTGGGCGGTTGCGCCGCTGTTCACACATCGATTGCGAAAAAGGATTTGGATGTCCAGACCAAAATGAGCGATACCATTTTCCTTGATCCTGTCGAACCTGCACGAAAGATCGTTTATCTCAACGTGCGTAACACATCTGACAAGGCAAATTTTGATATCGCAGGGCCGGTTGCGAGAGTGCTCGAGGGGAAGGGATACACGATTACTCCCGATCCCAAAAAAGCCCATTACTGGCTTCAGGTGAATGTGCTTAGCGTCGAGAAGGCAAGTCCGACAGCCGCACAGGCGGCGCTGGGCGCGGGTTATGGCGGTGCTTGGGGCGCGGCCGGGAGTGCAGCAGCGGGGGCTGCCATAGGAACTGCGACGGGCGCGGCGATCGGTGGATGGAATGCTGCAGGGATTGGGGGGCTTGCGGGAGTTGCGGCCCTGGGGCTTGCCGATACCGTTGCGAGCGCGGCGGTGAAGGACGTAACATACATGGCTGTTACGGATGTGGAGATTGCGGAGCGGGTCGAGGCAGGCGTTATCGTTCGCCAGGACAATCAGCAGGATGCCAAGCAGGGGATAGGGGGAGCATTGCGGCAGACGTCCACGAAGGTCAGCAATATGAACAAGTATCGTACACGGGTCGTTAGCACTGCCAACAAGGCAAATCTTCAATATGAGGAAGCGGCCACCGATTTAACGAGCGGATTGACACGTTCTATTTCTGGCCTTTTCTAGCGCCTCTGCAGGAACGGCCCTTGAACCACGCCGTTCCTGCTTTCTTGCCTCGTGACCGCCCGGCTGTTTCGGAAATCTACCCGGTTTTATCCATCCCATCCCGGTTCGTGCCTAAGTGCAGTGCAATCAAGTTCGAGGGAATTAATAATGAACAAAAAACTGACGAGTATTTTATTAGCGGCAGGTATTCTTTTTGCCTCTGCGATCGGGCATGCCCAAAAAGATGGGGGATCGGCAGATGGCAAGAAGGGCCTCGATCGCATGAGCAAGGAACTGGGTCTCAGCGCAGATCAGAGGTCCAAAGTTGAGGCCATCTTTGAGGTAGAGAGACGCAAAGTCGAAGCAATCTTCAATGAAGAAAGGCAAAAATTGCAAGTGGTGCAACAGGATACACGCACAAGCCTGGAAGGTGTGCTTACCCCCGAGCAGATGAACAAGCTGGATCAAAAGATGCGTGAAAACGCCAAAAACGGGACGAAGAAAAAATAAAGGAATAAGAAAAAAGGAAGAAATGGAAGAAGTGGACGGAGCACGCCTTCTTGCCTTCTGTTTTATGAGAGTAGGCAACTGGGAAATCAAATAGGATAATCGAGGGTTTTTGCACGACAGAAATCCGTGCAATACACTATTTATCCAATTTTCCCCATATGCTCCCATCCATCGAACACCGTATTTCCCTCGAACTTGCCGTCAGGCCGGTCCAAGTAACCGCAGCCATTGCTTTGCTCGATGATGGAGCGACAGTCCCATTCATTGCTCGTTATCGCAAGGAGGCGACGGGCGCCCTGGATGACATCCAGTTGCGTCAGCTGGAAGAACGTCTGCGCTACCTGCGCGAACTGGAAGACAGGCGCGCTGTGATCATCGCCTCCATTAAAGAGCAGGGCAAGATGACGCCGCCGCTCCTGGCTTTGATTACCGATGCCGAAGACAAGACGCAGCTTGAAGACCTGTATCTGCCCTTCAAGAAAAAGCGCCGAACCAAGGCCCAGATCGCACGAGAGGCTGGGCTTGAGGCTTTGGCCGATGCGCTGCTCGCCAACCCGGCGCTACAACCTGAGGAAGAGGCAACCAAATACCTGAAGCCTGCTTTTGCCACCGATCAGGGTGACAATCCGGGGGTGGAAGATACCAGGGCTGCGCTTGAGGGCGCACGCCAGATCCTGATGGAGCGCTTTGCCGAAGATGCCTCGCTGCTCCAAGGGTTGCGCGAATATCTTCTGGAACATGGCGTGGTGGAGACAACTGTTGCAAAAGGCAAGGAAGACGAAGGCGCCAAGTATTCGGATTACTTCAGCTATTCCGAAAAGATCACAACGATTCCATCGCACCGAGCCCTTGCCATTTTTCGCGGGCGTCGGGAAGAAATCCTGCATGTTACCCTGAGGCTCGATTCCGAGCCGGAACGACCAAAATGGGAGGCTCCTCATAACCCCTGTGAGGCACGCATCGCTACCCACTTCAGCATCAAGAACCTGGCACGGCCAGCTGACCAATGGTTGAGTGAAACCGTGCGCTGGACGTGGCGCGTAAAAATCTCCCTGCATCTCGAAACCGAATTGATGACCGAACTGCGGCGGCGAGCCGAGGCGGAGGCAATCGAGGTATTTGCGCGCAACCTGAAGGCGCTGCTGCTGGCCGCGCCTGCCGGCCCGCAGGTAACCATGGGGCTGGATCCTGGCTTGCGCACCGGCGTGAAGGTGGCGGTCGTGGATGCAACGGGCAAGGTTTTGGAAACAACGGCCGTTTACCCGCATCCACCAAGAAACGATTGGGATGGGTCGCTTCAGGCGTTAGGAAAGCTTGTGGAAAAGCATGGTGTATCCTTGATCGCGATCGGAAATGGAACAGCGTCCCGGGAAACCGACAAGCTGGCAAAAGAGCTGATCAAGCGGCGCGCAGACCTCAGGCTCGCTTCCATTGTTGTTTCAGAAGCAGGCGCATCGGTTTATTCGGCCTCGGAGTTGGCTTCCCGTGAATTAACAGATATGGATGTCTCGCTGCGCGGAGCGGTGTCCATTGCGCGCCGCCTGCAGGACCCGCTTGCGGAACTGGTGAAGGTCGATCCTAAATCCATTGGAGTCGGTCAATATCAGCATGACGTGACGCAGACCCATCTGGCACGCTCGCTCGACGCGGTTGTCGAGGATTGCGTCAACGCGGTGGGCGTGGATGTCAATACCGCTTCACAGCCCTTGCTGGAACGGGTTTCCGGACTTAACAGCAGCACTGCGCACAGTATTGTCGCCTACCGCGATATGCACGGGGTTTTTCCTTCGCGCGCAGCTCTGCGCAAAGTGCCGCGCCTGGGCGAAAAAACATTCGAGCAGGCGGCGGGCTTCCTGAGGATTCAGAACGGGGACAATCCATTGGATGCTTCCGCCGTTCATCCTGAGTCCTACCCCGTTGTTGAAAAGATGCTTGCAGACATCAAGCAGGACATCAAGACGGTTATCGGCAATGAAAAGCTGTTGAAGTCGCTCAATCCGGCAAAGTATACGGACGGGAAATTCGGCCTGCCGACTGTTACCGATATCCTGAATGAACTCGAAAAGCCTGGCCGCGATCCCCGCCCCGAGTTCACTACTGCGACTTTCAAAGAGGGTGTAAATGAAATCGCTGACTTAAGGCTGGGCATGATGCTCGAAGGTGTTGTAACCAACGTGGCTGCGTTCGGTGCATTCGTCGATATTGGCGTACATCAGGACGGGCTGGTGCATATTTCGGCGCTCGCCCACAAGTACGTGAAGGACCCGCATTCAGTCGTGAAGGTGGGGCAGGTCGTCAAAGTCAAAGTGCTGGAAGTGGATGAAAAGCGCAAAAGGATTGGGTTGACGATGCGAATAACCGAAAAGGTGTCTCAGTTGGAAAAAAACGGAAACGAAACTCAGCGGGGTAGAGCCCGCAAGGAAGCATTAACCCCCCAGCAGCAACCCAAGCAGAAGCATTTGACTAACACTGCAATGGCTGCTGCATTTGCCAAGTTGAAGGGGTAGATAAAAGGGTGGAAAGGAAAATCCCCGACGGGGAACCCGCTCTCTCCCCGCATTTATCGTATTTCGTCAGTATTTCGAAGGAGAGGAAAGTAATGGATCATCTAAGCTGTGGAGAGAGCGTTCTCACGGTCACAGCGTTCTGGCTTCTGTTGATGTCAGATTAGAAATGGGGTCAACGCAATGGACGAAATGAGGAAAGAATTGAAAACTTGCGTGGTGCACCCTAGCCACGGTCCGTCCCTGAAGATATTCGTTAAAAACGACGTAGATATTTACACATGCCCGAATTGTGGCTGTGTTATGGCGGACGTCGCTTTCAATCCTGATCAATACGAGACTGATTCTTACTACAC
>DASSHJ010000009.1:0-16772 GCA_035692965.1 Nitrosospira sp.
CGTTCACAAGCAAGGCGGCGCAAGTGGATAAAGCGGCAACGAAGCCTTTGCCCAAATCCCGCAAGGTTTATATCCAGGGTTCACACCCGGATGTAAGAGTGCCGATGCGTGAAATCAGCCAATCTGATACACCTGCCGGAATGGGCGCAGAGACCAACCCGCCTGTTTTTGTATATGACACATCCGGGCCCTACACCGATCCCGACGTTGCCATAGACATTCGCTGCGGTTTGCCGCCGGCGCGTGAAAAATGGATTGAAGCGCGTAACGACACCGAGGCGCTTTCGGGCCCGGCCTCGGCCTATGGGAAACAGCGGCTCGCCGATCCAAAGCTCGCCGAAATGCGCTTCGGGTTAAAACGCCAGCCCCGGTGCGCCAAAGCGGGAGCCAACGTCACCCAGATGCATTATGCACGGCGCGGAATTATCACCCCGGAAATGGAATATATCGCCATTCGCGAAAACCAGCATTGCGAACACCTGAGTCAGCAACAGCGGGAGTTGCTCATGCGCCAGCATCCAGGTCATGATTTTGGAGCAATCCTGCCGCGGCACATTACAGCAGAATTTGTGCGGGACGAGGTGGCCCGAGGCCGCGCCATTATCCCTGCCAACATTAACCATCCGGAATCCGAGCCCATGATCATCGGCCGGAACTTCCTGGTCAAAATCAACGCGAATATCGGTAATTCGGCACTCGGCTCCAGCATTCAGGAAGAAGTCGAAAAGATGACCTGGGCCATCCGGTGGGGCGGTGATACAGTCATGGATCTGTCCACGGGCAAGAACATCCATGAAACCCGGGAATGGATCATTCGCAACAGCCCTGTTCCCATCGGGACCGTCCCGATATATCAGGCGCTCGAGAAGGTCAATGGCAAGGCGGAGGATCTGACTTGGGAAATCTTCCGAGATACGCTGATTGAGCAGGCGGAGCAAGGGGTCGATTATTTCACCATTCATGCCGGCGTTCGGCTCGCCTTTGTCCCGATGACAGCGAAACGTCTCACCGGTATCGTTTCACGGGGCGGGTCGATCATGGCCAAGTGGTGTCTGGCGCACCATGAGGAAAGCTTTTTGTATACGCGCTTCGAAGAGATCTGCGAAATCATGAAAGCTTATGATGTGAGTTTCTCGCTTGGGGATGGGCTGCGCCCGGGCTCCATTTACGATGCCAATGATGAGGCGCAATTCGCCGAGCTTAAAACGCTGGGGGAATTGACCCATATTGCATGGAAGCACGACGTTCAGGTAATGATCGAGGGCCCGGGCCATGTACCGATGCATCTCATCAAGGAAAACATGGATCTGCAACTGAAATATTGTGACGAGGCGCCATTCTATACGCTGGGGCCACTCACTACCGACATTGCTCCGGGATATGATCATATTACCTCGGCAATCGGTGCAGCCATGATCGGTTGGTACGGAACCGCCATGCTTTGCTATGTCACCCCCAAGGAACACCTTGGGCTTCCCGACAAGGATGATGTAAAAGACGGGATTATTGCCTACAAGATTGCCGCTCACGCCGCAGATCTGGCTAAAGGACATCCGGGCGCGCAAATTCGCGACAATGCCCTTTCAAAGGCGCGGTTCGAGTTTCGATGGGAGGATCAGTTCAATCTGGGCCTGGACCCGGATAAGGCCAAGCAATTCCACGATGAAACCCTGCCGCAGGAAGGGGCGAAGCTCGCGCACTTCTGCTCCATGTGCGGACCTCATTTCTGCTCAATGAAAATAACCCAGGATGTACGTGATTTTGCTGCAAGCAAAGGCGTGAGCAGCGATGAGGCACTAAAAAAAGGCATGGAGGAAAAAGCTACGGAATTCAAGGCAAAAGGAGCAGAGATCTACAGCAAGCTTTAACGCGCCAAATTCGTAACACGCGACAATAAGATGCAACAATTCGGCGAGGATTGAAAAAGACCCTCTTTTCAAGCCTCAATAGTCTGCCATTAGGTGCAATAATATCGAAATCAGCCGGCAAGGTATGTAAGGAACCGCTGATAAGCACATTGTCTGGTGATCCTGGACTTGCCGCGTGCACCAGTACCTGTCCGGCGTCAATCTCTTCCCGGATAGGTACAGATGGATTCGTTTCTGTTTCTTAAAGCCCTCATCCTCGGCATTATCGAGGGTTTGACCGAATTTCTGCCGATCTCGTCGACCGGCCACCTCATCCTCGCCAGCGCTCTTCTCGACTTCAATGACGAGAAAGGCAAAGTATTCGCCATTGTTATCCAGCTCGGCGCAATTCTCGCGGTCTGCTGGGAATATCGCGCAAAAATTGCGAACGTGGTTTCGGATATCGGTTCGCGCCAGGACGCGAACCGCTTCGTAATGAACCTGCTCATTGCATTTCTCCCTGCGGCGATTCTAGGGTTGTTGTTCATCAAGACAATCAAGCAGTATCTGTTTCACCCTGTGCCGGTAGCAGCGGCATTTATCATCGGCGGAATCCTGATTTTGTGGGCGGAGCGACGGAACCACGTCGTGGAGGTGGAGCGGGTAGAAGATATGGACTGGACACATGCCCTGAAGGTCGGGCTGATGCAATGTCTGGCGCTGATACCCGGGACGTCGCGTTCCGGGGCAACCATTATCGGAGGTCTGTTTTTTGGGCTGTCCCGCAAGGCCGCAACCGAATTCTCTTTTTTTCTGGCTATCCCCGTCATGTTCGCCGCCACGTTTTATGATCTTTACAAGAATCATGAAATTCTGAACTTCAACGATGGGAGCGTGTTTGCAGTCGGCTTTATAGCCTCGTTCATCAGTGCGCTGATCGCCGTCCGCGGATTATTGCGCTTTATCAGCCATCATGATTTCACGGTATTTGCCTGGTATCGCATCGGCTTTGGCGTTATCGTGCTGATCACCGCGTACTCCGGCCTGGTCGAATGGTCGGCGAGCTGAGAAAAAATGATTGTGTGGCCTTAGCCCCCCCTGCGGCTCAGCTCTGAACCCAAGGTAATCCCGCAGCCTTCCATCCGCCTTTGGTTCCACGGTGCCCGCTCGCGTCCTTGTCGCCTTCGAATCCCTCGAGCACGTTATAGCAGCTTGTATAACCGAGGTCAGTGGCGGTGGCAGCAGCTTGATTCGACCGGTTTCCACTTCGGCAGATAAACATCACCAGTGATTCCTTGTCTACCTCATTGAAAAGATAGTTCATGAAATCAGCGTTATGCCGCATGCCTGGATACGATTGCCATTCGATTTCTACTGCCCCCGGGATTCGTCCAACCCAATCCAGTTCGGCCCTCGAACGCACGTCCACGAGTTTTGCTCCAGGCGCTTCCTGCAGCAGGGTAAGTGCTTCGGCAGGCAGCAGGGCGCCCTGATAGGGCAAATCCATTTCCTCCGCCCGTTGCTGAGCCCTATCGAGAATTTCTGTAAGTGTTTCCATATAAGTTTTTTCTGTATAGTCTGTCTGAAACCGCAATAGTATTCGATTTTAGACTGCCTTTGGCCTTAAAACCCCCCGCATACGGGAAGAACGGACAGCAGCATCCAAAGTTCAGGCGCGATCCCGTGGCAAAAGCAAAAAGCTCCAGAGCGAGGGCTGCGCCTGCTGAGCAGTAACTCCTGCTGGTATAATGTTGTACCTAATATGCAGCGGCAGCCTTAGTCTGGAGACAAAAATGGCAGTAAGTGACGTATTAAAAATGATCCAGGACAATGAAGTCAAATTCGTTGATCTGAGATTTACCGATACCCGTGGGAAAGAGCAGCACGTAACGCTTCCCTCTCACGCTGTGGATGCTGACAAGCTCGAGGACGGCCATGCCTTCGATGGTTCTTCAATTGCGGGCTGGAAAGGCATCCAGGCATCAGACATGCTGCTGATACCGGACCCGGAAACGGCAAAAATGGATCCGTTCATGGATGAGCCCACTCTTTTTATCACCTGCGACGTCGTGGAGCCTACCGACGGCAAAGGGTACGACCGGGACCCGCGCTCACTCGCAAAGCGCGGCGAGGCCTATCTCAAATCGACGGGCATTGGCGATATCGCCTATTTTGGCCCGGAACCCGAATTCTTCATTTTTGATTCGGTAACCTGGCGCGTGGAAATGTCAGGCTGTTTTGTGAAAATCGAATCGGAGGAAGCTGCGTGGAGTTCCGGGGAAAAATACGAGGGCGGGAACATTGGCCATCGGCCGGGCGTAAAGGGAGGTTATTTTCCCGTTCCCCCGATTGATTCGCTGCATGATATCCGCTCCGCCATGTGCCTCGCCCTCGAGGAATTGGGAATTGAGGTGGAGGTGCACCACCACGAGGTCGCAACCGCCGGCCAATGCGAAATCGGTACGAAATACAGCAGTCTCGTGAAGCGTGCGGATTGGACTCAGGTATTCAAATACGTCGTGCATAACGTCGCTTTGTCTTACGGCAAAACGGCTACGTTCATGCCAAAACCGATTGTTGGGGATAATGGTTCAGGCATGCATGTGCACCAATCGATTTGGAAAGGGGATCGTAACCTGTTTTCAGGGAACGGCTATGCAGGGCTCTCGGAGCTCGCACTGTATTACATCGGGGGGATCATCAAGCACGCCAAGGCCTTGAATGCGATTACCAATCCCGGCACAAACTCTTATAAGCGGCTTATTCCCGGGTTTGAAGCACCCATCAATCTCGCCTATTCGGTGAGTAACCGCTCTGCAGCTGTTCGTATTCCTTATGCGAACAATCCGAAGGGAAGGCGTATCGAAGTAAGGTTTCCTGATCCCATCGCCAATCCCTACCTTGCATTTACCGCCCTGATGATGGCGGGTCTCGACGGCATACAGAACAAGATCCACCCGGGTGACCCCATGGACAAGAACCTTTACGACCTTCCGCCGGAGGAAGCCGAACGTATTCCGAACCCTTGCGCTTCGCTGGATGAGGCTTTGGACAGCCTGGATCGGGATCGCGATTTCCTCACTCGGGGGGGTGTGTTTTCGAATGACATGATCAATGCCTATATCGACCTCAAGATGGAAGAGGTGACACGTTTTCGCATGACCACGCACCCAATCGAGTTTGATATGTACTACAGCCTGTGAGGCTGATTTTCTGCCACCTCCTGGCCAAGGCGCTGGTGCAGGATTCCAGACATAACATCTGATGAATATTCCTCTTGCCGCACTGCTTGCGGCCCCAATGATCATACTTTCTGCTTGCGGAGAGAAAGCCCCTGAAAATAAAGCCAAGGCCGAAGCGCAGGCACGAATCCCGGACGAATTCACGTCTGAGAAGCAAATGCCGTCCGTATTGGAGAACGAACTGACACCGGAAGAAAAATCGACGGTATTGAATCAGATCATGCCTTCTTCCGCCAATGAGCCGACACCGGAGGAGAAGTTTCTCAAACTGAAGAAGGATGCAGAAGGAGGGGACGCAAAGGCCCAAAACGGTCTCGGCGTGATGTTTTACACGGGAGAAGCCGTTTCAAAGGATGCTTCCGGCAAAACCCTGAGCAACGACCCCGAGAAGGCCGCGGCCTGGTTTCACCGCTCTGCGGCGCAGGGATACGCCGATGCGCAATTCAATCTTGGCCTGCTGTATGCCAATGGCGAAGGTGTTCCCAAGGACCCCGGCAAAGCTGTAGAGTTGTTCCAGAAAGCAGCCGAACAGGGAAATGCAGACGCGCAAAATAATCTCGGAGTGATGTATTACGCCGGGGAAGGGGTCCCCAGCGACACGGCAAAGGCCGCCGAGTGGTTCAAAAAAGCGGCTGCGCAGGGCAATGCTGATGCGCAAGCCAATCTTGACGCCATGAAATAGGTCATCCTTCAGCCGGATGGCCCCGGCAATTCAGGCTCCAATCAGCGACGAGGCCAGGCAAGATAACCGTTCCTGATCATCAGTAAAAAAACCGACCCGGTGTTTTCCACCGCTTCGAATTCTGCAAAGGCTCCTCAGGAAAAGTATGGAACCTGCCTCCACAGAGATCATTGGTGCAGTGCTGTTCGGAGTTGCGGTCATTCATACCTTTTCGACCAAATTCTTCGAGCGTCTTGCCCATGCCAGCCCCGCCCATGCGGGTATCTGGCATTTTCTTGGAGAGGTCGAAGCGGTCTTTGGCTTCTGGGCAATGGTGCTCGTTGTCGCGATGCTGGCGATAGAGGGAAAACAAGAGGCGATTGCCTATCTCGACCAGCAAAGCTTCACCGAACCCATGTTCGTGTTCGCGATCATGGTCATTTCCGGCAGCCGCCCAATTTTGCAGTTCGCGATGCTTTGCGTCAAGATTCTCGCGCGGCTTATCCCATGGCCTTCGGGAAAAGCATTTTATTTTGTTACATTGTCGTTCGTTCCCCTTCTGGGCTCATTCATCACCGAGCCCGCTGCCATGACGCTCGCCGGCTTGATCCTGCTCGAGCGCTATTATTCGCGCAGCATCTCCTTGCGTCTGAAGTACGTCACCCTCGGCGTGCTGTTCGTCAATATCTCCATAGGCGGAACCATGACCTCGTTCGCCGCACCCCCGGTTCTCATGGTTGCCGGAAAATGGGGATGGGATACAACTTTCATGTTCGCCACCTTCGGCTGGAAGGCGGCGCTGGCGGTTGTATTGAACGCCTTGGCTGCGACTCTGCTGTTCCAGGGTGAGCTGTCAAAAATCAATAGCGAGGGAAGTCTGGCAAACAAGGCGGTTCCGTTTACAGTAGTGCTTGTGCATCTTCTTTTTCTGACAGGGGTAGTGGTATTTGCCCATCACCCCATAATATTCGTTGGATTACTTCTCTTCTTCCTTGGATTTGCCCAGGCCTATGAGCGCTATCAGGACCGGCTTATCCTGCGGGAAGGGCTGATGGTTGCATTCTTTTTAGCCGGCCTGATCGTTCTCGGAGGACAGCAGAAATGGTGGCTGCAACCAATGCTGGCGGGTTTGGACAGCACCGCCCTCTTTTTTGGCGCAACACTTCTTACAGCAGTGGCCGATAATGCGGCGCTTACCTACCTGGGGTCTCTTCTTGAGGGGACGAGCGGCGAATTCCGATATGCGCTGGTGGCGGGTGCGGTTACCGGGGGAGGCTTGACGGTGATTGCCAACGCGCCAAATCCTGCTGGCTTTGCAATACTTAAAGGCTCATTCGAGAATGAGGCCATTCATCCGCTTGGCCTGCTTGCCGCGGCATTGCCACCCACCGCAGTAGCCATCCTCGCATTTCAGATTCTTTAGAAAGCTTTTTTAGAAACGCTGGAATAACGCCATGCATTTCCGTTCCTATGCTGGCGGGAATTTTTTCTGAACCTACAATTGCACAGGAATCGCCGGGCGCGAACGCAAGTTATCGTTCTCGGCACTCAGCGCTTCGACCTGCTTGCGCAACCGGTTGAGCAGAAGCCGGTCGCGCAACATTCGGGGGACAATTACTAGTGCGCTGATGGTCACGTCCAGCCAAAACATGACGCAATGACTACTGCGAGAGAAGCGTCGATGCGCCACAGCAAGAACACCACGCTTACCCGGACGGCCTTCTGAATCGCAAATACGAGTATGAGCAATACCACGCCGAGCGCGGCGATCAATTGGTATTGCATGTACACCCCTATTTGGAGGTTCTACGGAACCGCCAGGACGACTTACGCTACAGCCTCGCGTTTTTATTTTACGAGGGTACGAGCAAAGGTATTCCAAGAGGTTGAATCAACCCCGAACCTTCCGTGCAAACCCTGTCTCCATCCATTTTTTTATACGGTTGGCATCGCCGATACGGGTATTTTTCCCCCACGAGTCGAGCAGTACGATGATGATACGCTTGCCCGTTATTCTTGCCTGCATCACGAGGCAACGCCCTGCCTCACTGAGAAACCCGGTTTTTGATACACCGATGTCCCAGCTTCCATTTCGAACAAGACCGTTCGAATTATTGAATTTCAAGCTGCGATCTTCGTCGGCAAACTCGACCGCATGTGTCGCTGTTGTCGAGAATTCACGGATAAGGTCATAATCATCCGCGGCATCAACCAGCTTTGCAAGGTCACGGGGAGTAGATACGTTAGAGCTGTTCAAACCTGTGGAGTCGACGAAGTAACTGCTGCCCATTCCTAGCTCGAATGCCTTTCGATTCATCGCTTCGACAAAAGCATTGATCCCGCCAGGATAAGTTCGACCGAGTGCGGCGGCCGCCCTGTTTTCCGAAGACATGAGCGCAAGCCGGAGCAGATCGTGGCGGGTAAGACCCGACCCTACGCGCAACCGAGACCGTGTATGCTTCAGAATGTCGATGTCCGCTTCCTCGATGACGATTTCCTCGTACAAGGGAAGATTGGCGTCCAGTACAACGATTGCGGTCATGAGTTTCGTGATCGAGGCAATTGGCATCACGGCATCCGCGTTCTTGTGAAAGAGTATCTGCCCACCCTCTGCGTCCAGAATCAAGGCCGCGTGAGATCGAAGATAGAGCCCGCCCGGCTGCGCTGAAACACCCCCGATAAACGCGAACATCAGGCACACTGAACCAATAATTTTTTTCATTGTCGTATCGCAAAATTCATCCGCCCCCCGCGGATAGGGATTCGCGCAACCAAGCAGCCGGTGTAATTGTCGAGTGTTGAAGCGCTACTCAACCTCGCGCAGTTGCTCAGCGTTATTAAATTAACAAATAACGGCCGAGACGGAAAGTGCTTTGTTAAAAATTTGAAATAATATCTCGATGCGCAGGACCGAGCCTGCTCATTCGGGGAGTAAGCAGCACTCTTTTTTTGTCTGCCCGCAGGGGAGCATGGAGTTTCATTCTCGAGATACTGTGAAAAGAATCAAGCGGTTCTTCTACAGCATGGCAAGGCAGCGTCCTTCAGTAAGCGCCTTTGAAACAACCTCGAGCGGTAATGGGCTTGAGAAATAGTAACCCTGCATCTCATCACAGCCGTTTTCCATCAGAAACAGTAATTGAGCCTTCGTTTCGACGCCCTCAGCGACCACCTTTAGCCCAAGGCTATGCGCCAGCTTTATCATTGCCACGGTTATGGTTGCATCATCCGAATCAGTTGTGACGTCACGGATGAACGCACGGTCTATCTTGAGCACGTCCAGAGGAAAGCGTTTGAGATAGGCCAGGCTAGAATAGCCTGTCCCAAAATCGTCCATCGATATCTGCACGCCAAAGGATTTAAGGTTCTGGAGCGCATTTGCCGCTGTTTCTGCTTCCTTCATCAAGACAGATTCAGTCAACTCAAACTCCAGCAATCGCGGATCGATTTTGGTTGCCTTCAATGTCCTGTCGATCACGCGGTCGAGATCCTGCTGCTGGAATTGCCGTGCTGAAAGATTGACAGACACCGGATACGGAACGAGCCCCTGGTTTTGCCACTGACGAATCTGCTCGCAGACGGTTTGCACCACCCATTCCCCAACCGACACAATTAAACCGGTATCCTCGAGAACCGAAATAAATTCGAGGGGTGGAACAAGCCCGTGCTTGGGGTGCTGCCAGCGCAACAGGGCTTCAAACCCCGTGATCTTCCCAGTGACCAGGCTAACCTTGGGTTGATAATGCAGCACGAATTCCCTCCGCGCGAGCGCTCCGCGAAGCTGCGTTTCCATTCTCAATCGCGCCACAGCACGCTCGTTCATCTGCGGCAAATAGAACTGGTAGATCGCCGGTCCTTGCTCCTTGGCCTGAAACATTGCAGTATCTGCATTTCGCAGCAAGCTGTCCGCATCGACCCCGTCGCCGGGATAGATACTGATGCCAAGACTGGCTGAAACGTAAACCTCCTGGCCTTCGAGTTCGAAAAGCAGAGAAAGCGCGGCGATTACCTTTTCCGCCACAATCGTCGCGTCTTCAGGGCGGGTGAGGTCGGAAAGCAGAAAGGCAAACTCGTCTCCACCCAGCCGGGCTACTGTGTCGCAGGAACGGACACACTGCCTCAGCCTTTGCGCAACTTGAACCAGCAGCTGGTCGCCAGTACCGTGCCCCATGGTATCGTTGACAATCTTGAAACGGTCAAGATCGGCAAATACGACGCCAATTCGCCCTTGATTACGTTGCGCGTGCTCCATCGCCTGTTCCAGCCGGTCCAGAAAAAGAGTCCGGTTAGGTAATTCAGTCAGGGGATCGAATTGCGCGAGGTATGTGAGCCGTTCCTCAGTGGTTTTGCGGTCGATTGCAGTCGCAAGAATATTCGCAAGACTTTGCAAAAAATTGAAACAGCTTGGCGTGAAACGATGATCTTCGCGGGAATAGGCTCCGAGCACGCCGTAGGATCCCCCCATCCCGGAAATAAGCACACACGCCGCGCTTCGGATATCGTGGCTCTTCAGGATCTCGGCCGGCTTGAAGCGTGATTCGGAGCGAAAATCGTTGATGATAACCGGGCGGTGGCTGGCAAGCACAAAACGGTTTTGAGTATTCTCGTATGTCGCGCATATTTGGCTGCCCATCCACTCTTTTCCCCAACCGACTCCTGCCTTTAGAATGAGAGCTCGATTATCGGGCGCAAGCTGAAGCGCTTTCGAAAAATCCACCTCGAGGCCTTGGGAAACGAACACAGCAGCCTGCCGCCATAAAATATCAAGGTCAGTGCTTGCCAGCGCGTGCTGTCCAAAGGCAGCGATAAGCTCTTGCTGTCTGGCATGCTGCTGGATTGCAAGCTCGGTCTGCTTTCGTTCGGTGATATCGATCGCCGTCCCGACGACTCGCAAGTCTTCACTCGTGGGGCCACGCCTTACCGCCTTGGCAACGTGCAAATATCTTACGGTCTGATCAGCATGGAGGATTCGGAATTCGATCTCTCCGGATCCGTTTTCAGCCCTCATGTTTGCAAGCTGCGCTTCCTGCCGGGGCAAGTCATCCGGATGAATGTACGATTTCCAGACCTCATAAGTGACCGGCTGACCGTGTGGCGCGCCGAATATATCGTACATGCGCTCATCCCATATGATTTCACCGGTGGTAATGTTCCATTCCCAAATCCCGATCGCTGCTGCCTCCGTTGCAAGAAACAGCCGTGTCCGCTCGTCAAGCAAAACCCTTTCTCTTCGGGAAGTCTCCGCACGCAACCAGGCGTTTTCGATGACTGTTGGCAGATGATTAAGGTAGCCGTCGTTCTTTATTACATAATCCGCTGCCCCTAGCTTGAGCGATTGGCGGGCAATGTCTTCGTCTCCCTGCCCAATGATGAGAATGATGGGCAAATCGAGTCCGCGAACCTGGCACAGCTCTTTCAAAATGTCCGTGACGGAAACGCCGGGCAAGCGCTGGCCCAGCAACAGGACATCAACGCTTATCTCCGCATCCGCCCCTTCAAAACGCTGGAACACTTCCTCCGCGGTCTGAACGGACTCAATGTGAAGGTGAGGAGCGATCGAGGCGAGTTCAATTTTCGTAAACGCGGCATTTTCTTCATTCGGTTCTACATACAGGATTCGTAGCGGCGCAGCTCGCCTGCAGGTTTCGTTCCGGAATTTATCAAGCGCTGAGCCCAATACCAGAGGCAGTGTCTCGGCAAAATTGTCCCGTTTGATGACGTAGTCGTCGGCACCCGCCCGGAGCAATGTCAACAACATTTCCTCGTCGGTGAAGCCTGTGATGACCACAACCGGCAGGGGCAATTGCTGACCACGAATGTAGGCGAGCAACGAAGTCCCGGTGCCGTCCGACAGGTTGAGATCGGTCAGGACGAGATCATAACGCGGCGCACCGCCCCTAGCAGTGATGGGGAGGGAGGGCGGTTGCACATTGGAAAGGTAGCTTTGCTTGAAATTTTCAAGCCGGTCGAGCGCTTCAGCAAGCGTGCAGACAATGTCGAGATCAATACCAGGAGCACGCCTCTGCAATTCGATTCGAACGAGATCGGCATCCTGCGCATTGTCCTCGAGGTAGAGAACTTTCATGGATGGAACTCGGGAATAATTTTTTTCTCCCTGCACATCCATTTTCACCTTATTCCAGTGCCTGCCCGCGGGTCAGACACGGAGTGTTCAGAATTGTCCAGTAAAGCTTGATATGACGCGCCACTTCAATGAATTTCTCAAATTCCACCGGCTTCACAATGTATGAGTTTGCCCCGAGCGAGTAGGCTTCATGAATGTCCCGGTCCTCCGACGAGGACGTAAGGACGACGACCGGTACTGACTTGTATCCTGCATGTGATCGGATGAACCGCAAAACCTCGAGGCCGCTGATCTTTGGCAGTTTGAGATCAAGCAATACCACCGAGGGCACCCGATTGCACGTACTCCAATTTTCGATCAACTCGAGCGCTTCCTGCCCATCTCGCGCCACTTCGATGTGATTGGTCAGGTTATGGCGGCTGAACGCACGCCTTGTCAGATCCACATCCATCGGATTGTCTTCCACAAGCATGATGGGTGCGGTCGCGTTCATGGAAGATTCAATCTCCCTGCGCCGGATCTGTTGAAGGGATTTTGCCGGTCTCATCCGCCAGTGGCAGACGCAGATAGAAAACAGCACCATTTCCCGGCGAGCTTTCCGCCCAAACCCGGCCTCCCATCCGCTCCATCGCTTTATGGGCCATCGCGAGCCCAATGCCTGTTCCTGGATAGTCCTCCACGCGGTTCAGCCGCTGGAATATCTCGAAGATCTTGTCCGAAAAACGCATGTCGAATCCAATCCCGTTATCCCGGACGGAAATGAGGCAATGTCGTCCGTCAACTCCTGCAGCGATCTCTATCGTCTGGTCAGAAGCATGCTGGGAAAACTTGATCGCGTTATCGATAAGGTTACGAAGCACTATCCCCAGCCCTTCGGGGTCCGCCACCACCTGACTGGCAGCAATCCGGACATCAACGCGGGTCTTTTTCGTTCTGTCTGGAATCTGCGATAACAAATTAGCTACAAAGCTCGAAAGCTCAACGGGAACCGTGGATAATTTCCGTCGCTCGAGCTTTGAATATGCGAGCAGATCCTCAATCAGCCGCGACATATGCGTGGTGGCTGCACGGATATTTTTAAGAAAGCTTCGCCCCTCCTCGTCAAAGCTGTCGTAATAGCTTTCCAGCAGCAAACGGCTGTATCCGTCTATTCCGCGAAGGGGCGCCCTGAGGTCATGCGATACCGAATAGCAAAAGCTTTCAAGTTCCTTGCTCTTTGCAACCAACTGTGTGGTCCGCTGCTCAACCTTGGATTCAAGATTAAGCTTTGCGTCTCGGAGTTCTTCCTCTGCACGCTTGCTTCCTGTCACATCCCTGATTGTCAGGAAGGCAATCTTTTTCCCGCTTTCGTATCGAGTCAGGACTCCCGAATAACTGAAAATCCGCTCCCACTGCCTATCCTTGCGCTGGACCCGCAACTCCACATCCTGCAGACGCTCGCCCCTGAGGACGAGGTTCAACGGCCACTCCTCTAGAGACAAAGGACGACCGTCAAGGCTCGCCAGCCGGAAGGTCTGTGAAAGCATATCGAGATCGAGTTGCAAGGCCTCGAGTTCGCTAATGTTATGTATCCTTCTTGCTGCCCGGTTCCAGTACAGGAACTGACCTGAAGCATCTGCCAGAACAAGTCCTTCGCCGACGTTCTCCATCACCGCCTGCAATTGCTGCTCCGTTTCGCGCCGGGCTTTTTCCTCCAGCCGTTGTTCATTCACATCAGTGTTCGTGCCGAACCACTGCAATATCCTGCCGTCACCGTCCCTTAGAGGCTCGGCCCGTGTCAGAAATATTCGAAACTTTCCGTCCGCTCCCCTTAAGGGGAATTCCATGTCGAATGGCTGTTCATTGGATACAGCCTCGGTCCAACGCTGGATGACCTGAGGCAGCAGCACAGGGTCATGCAATTTCTGCCACCCCCAGCCCAACACTTCATCGGGAGTTGTTCCCGTATAGTCATACCAACGCTTGTTATACCAAGTTCTCCAGCCGTCGGCTTTTGCTATCCATGCCAACTGGGGGATCGTATCGGCTATGATCCGGAACCGCATCTCGCTGTCGCGCAACGCGTCCTCTGTGCGCTGCCGTGCGGTAATATCGAGCACCGTGGCCAGAAATTCTTCCGGGCCACGTTGCGCCAATCGTTGTAAATGAACTTCTACCGGATAAAGCGTTCCATTAGCACGCAAATGCAGCGTTTCGAAAATCACTTCTTCCTTTTGGCCCTTCAGCAGAGGATCGGTCATGCCCCGGAAAAGCACCTCATCAAATTGGGGGCTGATATGCAATGGAGTCATTTCCCTCAATTCATCCGCGCGATAGCCGAGATTTCGCTGAGCCGAACGGCTGACATAGCTGAAACGCAATGTGCGTGCGTCGAACAGATAAATTTCATTCAAACTCTGCTCAAGGACTGCATAAAGCCGAGAGTGCAGCCAGCCGTCCTGCTCGAGTTCTGTGTTGTCTCCGATCATTACCGATTCGTATGCAAACGTTGAATTAGCCATAATCCCTGGTGATTGGCAGGCGACGCCATGAAAAGGAGCCCGAGCAAAGGAGACGAGCGGTGACATCGAGCGCTTGCCCGGCCCTTGACAGTGGCTATGAAACCGTAAAATGGAAGTAGTGGATAGCTGTAAGATTTTACAGGTTGGCAATTACGAGCTTTTCAATGGGGGACGGAATCTTCCCTGAACCACAGCCTTGGCTTGTCCATCATCACCTTCCTGAAGAACTTATCCGTCGCGAAAGGCTACAATCCGTTTCTCACCCAACAGATGGGCTTAAGCACTCTTGCCGGGCTAGTGCCTGCCCGTTCGCACGCGCTATCTACAGATTTTTAGGGGAATTTACAACCATACAAGAAGGGCGAACGCGCCTTCCGTTCGGAGAAAAACATGCAAGAACTCAATGCCACCTGGAACGCGCTGAAACTGGGCGGGTTCATCATTTTACCGCTGTCTTTGCTTGCGATAATCGCGCTGGCCATCATGCTCGAAAAGGCGTTTGTCTACTGGCGATTTGCGCGCCTGTCGCACGATCTCCTGAATCTTGTGGAAACCTATGGATTTGCATGGGCCGATCTCGAAAAAATTCTTTCAGGGTTGAACGAGCGCCATTACTACAAGCGGTTCTTCGAGGTCGTCATCAGCAACCGGCACCGCCCGTCGTGGTGGACCGAGTCGCGTGCGGCCGATGAGGCGCAGCTGATAGAGACCTCTCTCGCCCGCTGGCTCTGGGTGCTTGAAACCATTGTTACCGCTGCGCCGTTACTCGGGTTGGTGGGAACGGTCGTGGGTATGATGCGCGCGTTTCAGGTGATCGGCAGCGAAGGGGTCGTCAATCCGACGGCCGTGACCGGCGGGGTGGCGGAAGCGCTGATCGCAACCGTCGTCGGCCTGGTGATTGCGCTGGTTGCCCTGTTCGGATTCAATTATTTTTCCCGCCTTCAATCCCAAACAATGGATGAAATGGAGCGTCTTGGTACGCGCCTGATTGATCACATCCGCCTCGACCAGGAGCAGTCCGGCCATGAAGCGACGTAAAACACGGGATCACCGCAAGGGACGGATCGAGATCATCCCGATGATCGACGTCATGTTTTTTCTGCTTGCAACGTTCATGCTTGCTTCGCTGTCAATGCAGAACCTGGACTCTCTGCAGGTCAACCTGCCTCAAGGCCAGGCTGAAAAACTCAACACCAAGGCACCCGTAACGCTGACGCTGACCAACGACTCCAAAATTTTTGTCAACCGCATTCCTGTTACCCTTGACACGCTCGCGGAGACGCTTAAACCCTTACTGCAGGATTCCGACCAGAAACTTGTCGTATCCGCCGACAATGATGCGCCGCAAGGAGTGGTCGTGCAGGCCATGTTGCGCGCGCGGTCTGCAGGAGCCCAGCACTTCCTGATCGCGGTCAAACGCGAGTAGCCGTCCCGCGTCGCATGCTCAAGTCGAGATCGAGGGAGGTCCATGTCTGGTGGCCTGTGCCGCTGGCGGTTGTTCTGTGGACGATTATCATCTGGGCATTCGGGTTCCTCCTCACGGCTCCTAAAATAGAAACCAAGACACCACCTCCGATCGATGCCAGCTTCGTCGAATTGCCTGAGGAAAAACCAGTGCAAAAAGAGACGCCTGTTCCGCAAAAAACTCCCAAGCTGCCACCAACACCATCGAGGCCCCAGCCCCGCTTGGGCGTCAATGAGCCAAAGCTGGCAAAGCCAGTTCCGCGAAAGGGTGCTCCGAAGGACGAAGCACCAGCGACCGTAGCCCGCACTCCTCCAGCGCCTGCAAAAGACCTGATGGCCTATATGAACGAAGCGCGTGAGCGACGCCGCGCAGGAGGAATTTTCGAAGATGAGCCGGTGGAACCGAAAAACGTGGAGGCCGAGCCCTCAGAAGAGGAGTTGAGAATGGCAAACGTCAAACGTAATCTCAGGGAACCGGGGGCGAGCGGCATATTTCAGATCACGCGAATGGGGACCCGTACGGCTGAGTTTCTATTTCGCGCATGGAGAATTGATAGCAGTAACCCAAGGCGTGAAGTGGTGGAAGTGACCGCAGGACCGGATGGAGATATACAACGTGCGGTGGTCAAGAAGATGATCGAGCTGATCCGCGAGTACCATAAAGGAGACTTTAACTGGGAATCGTTCCGACTAGGCCACGTAGTCGTTCTGTCATCCCGACCCGAAGATAGCAGGGGATTGGAGGATTTTTTGATACGTGAGTTTTTTGGAGATAGGGCCGCGCCCCTTCCGCGATAGGTCTTTTAAAACCTCATCTCGGCTTTACCTCCTCTCCATTACAAGCAATCGATTCCCGCTTTCAGATACCTGTCCAGAAATTCCAGGATCCTGCGATTTGCCTCGATCTGGTTTTTCTTCTTGGTAAAGCCATGCCCCTCGTCCGGAAATACAATATACTCGACCGGAATATTATGT
>DASSHJ010000010.1:0-25228 GCA_035692965.1 Nitrosospira sp.
CGGAGCAGACGCAGATTCTACTGCCCACGCCATTCTTTTCTTATCGGCGGAAGGTATTCGCTTATCTGAGGGCAGCTACCGCCGTCTGGAAGTATTTCAATCCGAAGATGGAGGATTTTCTACCTATCAGAGGGGAGATAGCTATGGCTCGTGGTGCGTTTCTCATCCAGATGTCACTCCCATGGCTCTCCTCGCGCTCTTGACCAGGCATGTTGAAGGAAGCGTAGCGATCAATCGGGGGATTGATTATATAATTGGCCAGCGAAGCGAGTCCGGTTTGTGGAATTCGTTCTGGTGGGAAACTCCGCTCTACGGAACCAACGCGTGCCTGGCGCTGCTTAAAGCAACGGGAGGTGCGGAAAGCGGTGGCAAGGTGCGGGAAAGCATGCTTGAAAACCTTCTCCTGTTGGCTCCAGGTAACGCATTTGAAACCGCGCTCTTATTATCTGTGTTGATGCGCCTGCCTGATGGAGTCCACGCACAGCCGATACTCTCCAAAGCTTTAGCGCTCGCCAGGGAGCTTATCGTGACGCAAATGACGGATGGAAGCTGGAATACGGCACCTATTCTAAGAGTGACTCGCCGCAACTGTTATGAGCCATGGAACGAGGTCGATCCAGGGCCTTTATATGCCGATCCGAACAGGCTTTTTACTTCAGCCTCTGTGGTAGATGCGCTTGCTCGATTGTGGCATGGATGGGAAGCTGAAAAGCTCTGCGATCCGATTCGACCCGACCGAGTTGATGGACAGGGAGAGATGCGGGAGACGCAAAGATGATAACAAGCCATATATCAGCGGGAATCCTATGGCGCCATTAACCGGGCTGCCAATCAAGAAAATCGCCATCTTCAGAGCGCTCAAGCTGGGGGATTTCCTGCTTTTTACTCCGGCGTTGCGAGCAATCCGTGAGGCTTTTCCAAGCGCGACCATTGATTATATCGGCCTCCCATGGAACAGGAAGCTTGCGCAACGTTACAATCGTTACATCGATAAATTTATCGATTTTCCCGGATTCCCGGGGCTTCCGGAAGTCCCGTACAACGCGAGTGCCGTCACGGCGTTTCTCCGTGAGATGCAGCGCAGGAAGTATGATGCTGTTTTGCAGATGCATGGCAACGGCATTGTATCGAACCTGCTTGTCTCCCTTTTTGGGGGAGCAACAGTAGCAGGGTTTGCGACCGAGAATTCGTATTGGCCTAACCGGGATTTTTTTATCGAATACCCGGCCGGGCAACCCGAGCAATTGCGAAACCTTGCTCTGCTCGAGTTTCTGGGCATCACGAAGCACGATAGGGCGATGGAGTTTCCGCTGTTTGAAGCGGACTTCAAAAAATTGCAGAAGTTGAGAGAGTGCCAGCCGCTTGCTGAACGCCCTTACGTTTGTTTGCACCCTGGAGCCATATCCGCCGTGCCATGGCCCGCCCAGCACTTTGCGGTTGTCGCTGATCACTGCATACGGCAAGGCTTGGACGCCGTTCTGACCGGCACGGCAGAAGAGAAACCTCTGACGCAGGCAGTCATGCAAAAAATGGCGGGCAAGGCAATTGATCTGGCAGGTAAAACTGACATGGGCTCACTTGCCGCCCTGTTAAAGGGAAGCAAAGCGGTTATTTCGAACGATACAGGCGTCGCCCATCTCGCGGTAGCCATTGACGCACCGAGCGTAACCATATTCACGACGACAGACCCACTGATCTGGGGGCCGCTCGACCAAGCGCGTCATCATGTTATAGCGGGAAACGCTGCTGAAACGCCCGAGGCAGTTATTCAGGCAGCCTGGGCATTAATAAAGATGAAAGGAGAAACCCATAGCTCGCAAGAAACTCAGGATCCTGACCTGGCATATTCACGGCAACTATCTGTACTACCTTACGCAGGCTCCGTTTGAATTTTATTTGCCAAAAGGAGAGGGCGAAGGGTATGGCGGGCGTACGCCGGGTTTTGACTGGGGAGACAACGTTCATGATGTTCCGGTCGATCAGATTAAAAATACTGACTTCGATGTGATACTGTTTCAGCATCGCAAGAACTACGAAGTCGATCAGTACGAGATCCTGTCGGAGGCGCAGCAAAAGTTACCGAAGATTTACCTAGAACACGACCCTCCACAGGAACACCCTACTAACACGCGTCACTGGGTTGACGACCCATCCATATTGCTTGTCCACGTGACCGGCTTTAACCGGTTGATGTGGGATAGTAATCGAACTCCAACTGCCGTTATCGAGCACGGAGTGATGGTGCCTGAAGACGTGAGGTATACCGGCGAGAATCCTCGAGGCATCGTGGTTGTGAATAATATCCGCAAGCGGGGGCGCCGCCTTGGGTTGGACGTATTCGAGAAAATACGCGAACAGATACCGCTGGATCTGGTAGGGATGGGGTCAATCGATGCGGGTGGATTTGGCGAGGTCTCTCATGAGGAATTGCCGGCTTTTCTTGCAAAATATCGTTTTTTCTTTAACCCGATTCGCTATACGAGCCTGGGTTTGTCGGTCTGCGAGGCGATGACAATCGGGTTGCCGATCATTGGGCTTGCTACCACGGAAATGGTGACAGCGGTGGAAAATGGCAAGACAGGCTATGTGGAAACGGATATCGACAAACTCATCGAGCGAATGCGTCATCTGATCGACAACCCGAGCCATGCCGTGGAGCTGAGCCACAACGCCAGGAATTACGCAAGCCGGCGCTTCAACATCATGCGCTTTGCCGATGATTGGCAAAGCACTGTCGATCGCTGCGTCACCGGCCCGCACTAGTTGTTATCTTGGGGTTTCTGCGAGTTCAATAGCTCGTCGGCTAACGCAAGCACGTCCGCCACCGTTATGTCTTCAATGAACGAGTATGGATGGTCGCAGTCGGGAGTGACAGGCAGGAACGGCCAGGGACGAACTGGCGCTACCCCGCAACCTGGACATTCAACCTGCCAGCTTATGGCGAGCCGATGGCGGTTCCGGCTGAGAGGGCCCCAGTTGAGCACATTCGGCCCCCAGTAGATGCCCACAGTATCAGCTCCTACGGCGCGGGCGAGATGAAGAGGTCCCGTATCGTTACTGATGACCAGCGCGCTTTTCCGTAAGAGCGCTGCCAACCCTCCAAGCTTTAATGACGTGCATGGAAGCGCTTCGTGCCTCATTGCCTGCACGATCCTGGCTACCGTTCTTTCTTCTTTCGAGGTGCCCGTGAGGATGATCCCATACCCTCTATCCGTTAGAGCGTCGGACACCTCGGCAAATTTACCCGCTGGCCAGATGCGCCTTTCATCATCGGCGCCACTATGAATGACCACATAGGGTTTACCCTTGATGATCTCCAGAATGGGAGCGGCCTCTGCCTCATCCGTCTCAGTAACTTCGATACGAGGTTCAAGCCTGGAAGTAGTGGCTCCGGCTAGCGCAGCGATCTCCAGGTTGCGAAGCACTTCGCTCTGGTAGTGGACATAAGGAATAGAGCGATGAAGAGGTTGGGCCCCCGGATTGCACATTCCAATGGTACGGGCCGCTCCAAGCTTGTTGATAAAGGGATTGGCGGATTTGCCATCCCCTTGCATATGAATGGCAAGATCGAATTTTTCAGCCTTCATGGACTGAAAAAAACGATCAATCTCGGGAGTGTCACTGGAATAACGATTCGGGAGCCTGCCCTTCCTTTCGACCGGATCATTGATACCCGCCATTTCGGGGACACAAACAACCCGGTCAATCACGGAAGGGCGATCGGTGAGAAACTCCTTTACCCAAGGCTTGGTGAGCAGAACCAGCTCGGTATCGGGATAACTTTCTTTTATTGCACCCAGTGCTGGTAAAGTGACAACGAAGTCTCCAAGAGCCTTGGCGTGTAAAACGGCAATTTTTCGCGGAATGTCACCCAGATGAGCGGTCCCCAAGATTGCCAGCGGGGAGCGACAGGAACAGACCCCACGCCTTTATGAATCCCGAACTGACCCTGCCCTTCATCAAGCTCGCTCTCCCTGTCCCTTTACTATCAATTACTCAATCTTGCCGATTGCCTTGCTGACATCCGCCGGCGTTTGGTAATCGTCTTCCGGCAGCTGCTCAAGAACATCCATTACATTCTCATCCGCTCCTTTTGACTTCGCATGATCAACAATTTCGTCCTTGCTCGCCGGGTAATCCATGCCGCCTAAAAACTTTTGCACTTGAATTGGGTTAACTTTTGCCATGACTCCTCCTGTAAGGCTGGCGATCAGGTTTGGCTGAGCGCCGATTTGGCGCGCACCAGGAATTCCTTTGGGAAACCCTTTTTCCAAAATAGGCCAGATATCGGATGAGTGCAATGCGATATTCATTAAATTTGTATGAGCCAGCGTTCGCGTCACAGAAGCTTCAGCAAACTCGATATCTACCAGTGGCGCTTCGCGCGATTCCAGCGATAAAGTGACCGGGCAAAGATATTGTAGGTCAGGCGCATCAATTGATGAAGGAAGGGCAAACGCAACAGGTAAGCGAACCATGATTGGCCAGGTGTTTGCGACATGAGGTTCAGGAAAGCGTCCGCTCCTACGTCAACCCTGCCCGAGGCGTTTTTGACATGCAGCCGCTCCCGCACCTCCTCGAGCGGAACGCCAAGATCAGACACGGCATCAGGACGGGTGTGTATGTCGATCCACTCGATGTCCTTGACACCGCATGCTTCCATGCGGCTTCGCTGATCCTTTATTCCGGCGTTGCAAACTGGGCACGCACTGTTGTAATAGACCTTCCCGGGCATGTCAGCCTCCGGCTGTATGAAAGATAGAAGCAGCAAACCTGTCGGCTCCTGGTATTGATTCTCTACTGTTTTCTGCTTGCATCAATGTCGATGAGTAATGATTGCAGCTTCTCCATTCCGACAGGTTTGGTAAGGTGATAGTCAAACCCCACACTTTGTGCTCGTCGTTGATCCTCTTCCGACCCCCATCCGGTTAAAGCTACAAGAACCAGCCCGTTCATGTTGGAATCAGAACGGAGTCGTTGCGCAACTTCATACCCGCTCATGCCCGGGAGGCCAATGTCGAGGAATATGATGCTGGGTTGAAAGGTACAGGCAGCCTCCAGCGTATCTGGGCCATTGTGAACCGTCTTTACCGTGTGTCCAAACAACATAAGGAGCATTGCAATGGTCTCGGAGCCATCCACATTGTCGTCCACTACCAGGATACGACGAGGAACAGATAGGCTACGGGAGCCCTCCTCTTCTGCGACTTGCCTTCCGTTGATTACCTGCACTGCCGCGAGAGGAAGACGAACAACGAACGTACTGCCTTGCCCGAGGCCTTTGCTTTCTGCGGTAACCTGTCCACCATGCATTTCGACAAGTCGCTTGACGAGGGTTAATCCGATGCCCAATCCTCCCTGGGATCGGTCCAGCGTTTTCCCGATCTGGCTGAATAATTCAAAGACCTTTGGGAGTGCCTCTGGCGCAAGCCCGACCCCATTATCCCGCACCCGGATGATCACGTCGTTCTGGTCTCTCTCGGCGGTCAGCTCGATTCGTCCTCCTTCGGGCGTATACTTCGCGGCGTTATTAAGAAGATTGCTGACTACCTGAGCCATGCGGGTCGGATCTGCATCAAGCAGGAGTCCCTCTTTAGGAGGCGAAATGAGCAACTGGTGCCGGCTTTCCTCAATGAGCGGGCGGCTTAGTTCCAGTGCTGTATCCAATACTGCTCGTACATCTACGCGCTCTTTCTTGAGCTGGACCTTTCCGCTGGTGATGCGGGAAACATCAAGCAGATCATCGATGAGACGGACCATATGCTCGACCTGTCGCTCCATGATCTCTCGTGTTTTTACAGTGGCATCGATCGAGGATGCCAGCTTGAGCACAGCAAGGCCAGTGCGAACGGGGGCAAGAGGATTTCTCAGTTCATGAGCCAGTGTGGCGAGGAATTCATCCTTGCGTCGATCCTGCTCCCGCAACTGCTCATAGAGGCGGGCGTTTTCGATCCCGGCAGAGGCAATCGCAGCAAGCTGTACGAGAATCGTTTCATCCTCTTCGGTGAATTCGCCTTGAGCCTTGTCCGTAAGCTGTACCAGCCCGAGGTTTTTCCCTCCGTGACCGATCAGCGGTACGGCGAGCCATCCCCTCACAGGTGCATCATCTTTGGCAGGTTTTTCAAGCCCTTTCCATGCCGGATGCGCTTCCAGCTCTTGTTGAGTCATCCGCATCGGACGATTGGCACGACGCACCTCGACATACATATCCGATATCCCGGGCTTCTCCAGCCAGGCGCGGCAGCCGGCGTACTCGTCCGACAGCGACACTACGTTAACCGCCAGAGCCTCGCGTTGTGAAACAGCCAAGGAAGTGACTGCCTGATGAGCGCCAAGCATGGAACGCGCCTCTCCTGTCAAAATTCGCGCAATACTGTCCGTCGACAGCGCCGCGTTCATCGACTTGCTTGCATTGGCTACCTGTGCCAGAAGCGCAGCGTGTCGCTTCTCTGTTGCGAGGAGAGCAGCCATCTCTTCTTCTGCTTGTTTGCGGTCGGTAATATCCAGCACGTTTCCCGCGTAGCCGAGGAACTGGCCGCGCCGGGAAAAGCGGGGGCGCCCGGCATCGATGACCCACCGGTACACGCCATCAGCCCGCCTCAGCCGATATTCGATGGAGAATGGCTCGTTCCGCTCGTTTGCGAAGAGGAAATGTTGCGTTGCTGCCTCCCGATCCTCGGGATGCACGGCATTGAGCCACCCGAAACCCATGCCTTCGTCCTCGCCCTGACCGGTGAATTCGTACCATCCTTGAGAAAGGAAAGAGCAGAATCCGTCTGGCTCCGTCACCCAGAGCATGGCCGGAGCGACGTCGGCAAAACCGCGGAAGCGCTCTTCGCGTTGTTGGAAGGTCTGCGAGGCCCGTTGACCCTGCAAGACGACCACCGCCTGGTTGGCAGCAAACTCCAGCAGTAGCCGTTCTTGCTCAGTTGGGAAGTTTGCGCGCCGGGAACCAGCGACCAAAAGATCATGCTCTTCAACCAAACCTAGCCGGATGACGGTCGTTCGTAGAGTACCTCCGCCAAACGGATCAGGCATTGTCGTAACCGGAGCCAAAGTGCCCCCAGCCAGGAGGGAAGCGAGTGAGGCTTGCATGTCAGAAATATGGCTCGCGGCATCAGAACGATGCTTGCTACGGATAGTCTCCGTAAAGCCAGCGTCGTCGCCTGGCTGGCAAAGCCGGATATAAACCAGGTCGAGATCAAGAATACTTAAGAGAACTTGCGCCAGCTTCCCGGCGATGTCCTCCGGTCCCAGGCCAGCCCACACCGTGGGCAGAGTCGAAAGCCCTTCCAGATCTCGCATTATTCGCCGCAAGCGGCACACTTCATCACTATCACTCTCGCCGGCATTCATAGAGTTTTGGCCTTGAGTCACCTAGGGGTAAGTAGCATCGGATCGTACCTTTGTCCAATTGTTCCGGAACGTTAAATAACTCATAGTGCTCTGCGCTACCTGTTTTCTGCTGAGAACCGCTGAGACAGCCGGGGGAGGCCATATGGCTGTAAGTGCTGCGTTCCCCAGGGAAGTCACTTTTGCCACCGTCGAGAGCCACAACGTGCATCAGAAAAGGAATTTGATGGATTACGACATTGACAGCTTTGCCCAAATGAGCAGAACGGAGAATATGAAATGAAAAGAAATTTTGTGCTCATCATTTGTATTTTATTTATAACGCCCGTACACGCGGTGCCACTCGATACAGCCAACTGGACGAGCTGGACGTCGTCGACAAGCGGCAGCTTTACTCAGGATTCCCACGTTATCAACGTAACCTATACCGGGAATACCTTTGGAACGAACTACGGTTCACACTTCTACAATGTTCCAACTTCGTTTACGAATAGTGAAGTGACAAATACCCCAGGAACCAATGGGACGCTTCTGATGACGGGCGGTACAAGCGAAATAAACGGATTTCATTTTTCCCAGCCCGTCGTCGATCCACTTATCAGTCTTTTCAGCGTAGGCCAGGCAGGTGCCCCCGTTTCATTTAATTTCCTGAGCGATGTGACCTTGAGCATACTGAGTCAAGGCGCTGGTAATTGGGGGGGTGGCTTACTCACCCAAAACGGCACCTCTATTACCGGATGGGAAGGCAACGGGCTGCTCAAGTTCCATGGAATCTACACCGATATTTTATTTACAACCCCAAATTATGAGTATTATTACGGGGCTACTGTCGGGGCGCTGGCCGATACCCCTGTGCGCCCGACAGCTATCCCTGAGCCGGCGACCTATGCATTAATTTTGATGGGCCTGGCTGTAGGCTGGACGTTCCGCAGGAACTAGGCAGACGTGATCCTCGCTTGGACACGCGGGCCACGGACCCCACCGGGACAGGAGGCGTTGTTGGGCATCAGGAGAAACTGGGGATGTTCACTGTGGGCGAACTGAAACTGAATAGCGTTTGCAGCCTGTCCAGCACCTGAGGAGCTCGGCCTTGGGCAGGTAGGGCAACTGCGGGGGTTCGACCTCGTTGTTCGTAACCATGACCCCGACTGCAAGGATCGGAAGGAGGGCCACATGAGCTCGACCTCGCAGGTCTGCGACGGTTGCTGCCCGATGCAATCGGGGTAGAGCAAACGCCGGAGGCGGGGTGAGCGCAAGCAATCGTCCGGATCCTGAGTTGCGAAAACTTGCTACTCACAGCGATAGACGACCCCCAGTACAGTGGTGTTTGTGGTGCCCAGGCTGCCCCATGCGTTCGTGTTGGCCGTATTTTGAATCCAGACGGTATTTCCGCCCCTTTCCGCCGCTTGGTTACGCAGATCGTTCCTGGCACCCAGGAGAAGATTTTTATTCGAAGTGTAATCTCCCGTGAACCAGTTGCCCTGAGACCCGATCGCATCGCCGAGTTGCTTGCAGTTGCCAGTGGGCTTTTCAGTTACCAGCTCGACGGATCTCCCTTCACGGGTGGGAGAAATTGCCGAACATGCGACGAGAAGAGCAGGCAGAAGCGCCAGGATGCCGATCCTCATTTTCACGACCATTATTTTTCTCCCACTGTTCCTCGTTTCGCCCTCGTTCCAATGGCATCCGCTTTCAGTCTCGAGGCAATCGATCCAGGAAAAAAGATGATACTCCTTCACGTTCCTCCCGGAAAACTGGAAAGATGCTTAAGAGAATTGTAAGGTTAAAAGGACCAAAGTCAATCGCGGGGAAGTACCTTGCCAAGCCTGGTTGACAAGCTGCCGATACTCACGAATGCCCGCCAATACTGAAATTCGATGCCCCCCATCCCATACCCTGTTCATACGCTTTCCCTGTATAGCGCCGGTATTAAATAGTCCTATCTTTTGCTGAGCGAAGGGGTTTCTCAGTTTTTTTTCCGTCGTATTTCAGGACACTTATTTCGCCGCTGTCTTCGAGATATGCGGCCCTGATCTCATTAAAGTCGTCGATGCCTTGTTCACGCAGCTTTGATTTCAATTCCGTGGTAGTAAGCAGTTCCTGCCTCATCGCCTTCCGTTGTAACTTCCCGTCCTTTATAAGGAGAAGCGGGGGGGGCTCGGCCAGCCGGCGGATCATCGGAAATCGGAAACTCGCCCAGTCCACCGCGTAATTCCACCCTGCGATAGTGGAGATAAGAATGCAACCATCTGTGACCGAGCTATAATTGCCCGACATGCCATTGCTGGCGGCATCTGCAATCAGCACAACCATCATGACGTCTGCAATGCCGATCGCGCCGATATCCCGGCGAAGTATGAATCTGAACAGAGCAAATATAAACCAGTAGATAGCCGTTCCACGCACCACCATCTCGGCAGGGTTTACTGAAAAGCCAAAGATATGAGCCCAATCGACCATTTGCGCGCTATGTATTTGTTCCAATCATTCTACTCTTGCTCCCATTACTCTCTCTATCCTTGTTTTTGAGTGCCTTGGCAATCCTTTCGCCGCTTTATCAACCCCTTCCACTGATGCTCTCGCAGAGCTTATCCCGAGGGCCGAAAACGTCCAGCGGCGCCACTTCCATTCACAGACCTAAAAGGTATTTACGCGGTAGCGATGGGCTGATCTGTAGGTCGCGTTACACTAAACTTGCTTCTGCCCGGCCGGACAGCGATGCTCCTATCACCGGACATGGCTCTGTTCGGCGCGTTTTCTTACGGCTTCAAACAATTCAGGGATAGAAACGGTGTGCGACCAATTGACCGCAAAAGATGGGATCAATCCGCCGGGGTTCGTCCGTACCCTGTAAGTGAGGCGAGTGCGTTTACCCCCATCCATCGGCTCGACAATCCACGCACCTTCATTGAGCTTGACGCGCACCACTCCCGTTACCTCTGCCTGAGCCTCTGGGGCCGCAGTCCATTCCAGCTTGAAAACTCCCCCATTCAACCTGGAACCGCGACTCATCGTGACATGAAGCGAATAATCGCGTTCGCTTACAAATGGGGGTGCGACACGCGCATAGGTGATCAGGTCAAAATCATTGATGCGGCTTAGCACGCGGGATTCTTGCACGTAGGGCATGAATTCAGGGTAATGCTCGAAGTCCCGGAGAACATCGAAGATCATCCCGGGAGCCACTTCCAGTTCCGAAACCGCCAGGATTTCATAGGCGTGTCCAATATCCTTGGTAAAAATGACGAGATCGTTCTTGCGATACGCCTCGGTCCAGTCTTTACCGGGGCTCGTCATGTCGAGCGCATGCCCGGAAGGAGTGACGAGGAAAATGGTAACGAATGCAGCGGCAACGAACGCAGCGGCTGGGGACATGGCGGCGGGCAACGCGAGTCGAGCACGGAAGCGACTTTGCCAGCTTTCCAGTCCGCGTGTTTGACGCTGGCCATGGATTCGTCTTGCATCTGGCATCGCTCAGTCTTTCGCCAGGCGGATGCTGCGGAACCAACCTCCTGCAAGAACCGGCACATCTGCCTCCACTTTCAACTCTGGAGCGGTTGTAAGCACCCGCTCAAAAACGACGTCGAGGCGGGTGACGAGATGCTGAGATAGCACGTTCAGCGTTCGCTTGAACCACGCTGTTTCACCCGGCTTCAGAAATTTGTCGAGGATCAGCACTTTTCCGCCGGGCTTCAGCACTCGCGCCGTTTCCTTCAGACAGGCGCGCGCATCCGGAACAATCGCGAGAATCAGATGCAATACGACGTGATCGAAGCATTCATCGGCAAATGGCAGCGTTGTGCTGTCACCCTGGACAAGATCCAGATCAAGCGTTCCTATCCTTGCCTTTGCGCGCTGAAGCATCGCCTCAGTAATGTCCAGCCCTGTATACCTGTGCCCTGGCGGCAAATAGGGAATATCAAGGCCCGTTCCGATACCGCTGATAAGGATGTTCCCATTTCCTTCTTTCGGCAATTGCTCCAGGCTTGCCGCGCGCAGACCCGTTCCCGCTGTGGCCAGCAGCGCATCATAGAGCGGGGCAATAAGAGTGTAGGAGCGGCGCAGGGACATCTGGGGCATTGATAAAGTACCTTTCAGATATAGCCTATTTTCGGCTCCGTTTCTTCCGTTCAGGCGGCGCACCCGCATTAACCGGCTTTCCCGGCCCGCCTGCAAGAGCTTGCCCTTGAACTGGCCCCGGGCTCTGGTGATAAGCCCAATACAACATGAGAATTCCGGCAATCACCATTGGCAGCGACAACCACTGTCCCATGCTGATACCGAGCGTCATTACTCCCATGAAACCCTCTTCCGGCTCGCGAAAAAATTCGGCAAACGAGCGGAACACGCCATAGCCGATCAGGAACATCGCCGAAACTGCTCCCACGGGCCTGGGTTTTGATGAATAAAGCCACAGTAGTACAAAAAATGCGACTCCTTCCAGTGCAAATTCATAGAGCTGTGAAGGGTGGCGGGGAACTGCGTCAACGTTAGGGAAGACAATCGCCCAAGGGACATCAGCAGGGCGGCCCCATAATTCTCCATTAATGAAATTACCAATGCGCCCCGTCCCCAGCCCCAGCGGAACCAGGGGAGCGATAAAATCCGTTACGGCAAGCCACCGCAGTCTATATTTTCGGGCCACCAGCGTCATTGCGGTAATGACGCCGAGAAAGCCGCCGTGAAACGACATTCCTCCCTGCCATACGGCAAAAATCTCGAGCGGATGCTGCACATAATATCCGAAGTGATAAAACAGTACATGTCCGAGCCGGCCGCCCACTATGACCCCGAGAATCCCGTAAAACAGCATATCGTCGAGTGTGGCGGGCGTGAAAGGGCCTTTCGGATTTTGCTTGATGCGATATCTTCCGAGCAGGATGAACAGTGCGAATCCAAGGAGGTACATCAAGCCGTACCAGCGGATGGCGAGAGGTCCCAGATGGATGGCAACCGGGTCGAACTGAGGGTGAACAAGCATGGGACCTCGGGTTTGGAGTAAAATAGGTCTGAATAGGTGAATAGGTCTGATCGGGGAGCACCGGATGAACGGTACGTGGTTGCTCTCCAGGTGCTGTAGACCGCCAGGCATAGCTGGGAGAAGTCAAGTACGCTCCTGGCAACCAACCGGAATGCAACCAACCGGAATTATACATACGGCAAAGCTGTCGCACAGGGACAGGGAAAACGCGTTGCCGGTAAAAATGGATGCGTCTTGCGATTCCCATCGATCTTCATCCAAACTCGATCCCTCTTTGCTTCCACCTCATGCCTTCAGTCATATTAAGGAGTATTGATGCCAGATAATCAGCGCAGCTGGGCCGTCACCCAGGGTGCTCAACGTTCCCCCAACCGCGCCATGTTGCGCGCAGTGGGATTTAGCGATAACGATTTCCTTAAACCGATCGTGGGCGTCGCCAACGGATACTCGACCATTACACCCTGTAACAAAGGATTGAATGAGCTTGCGATCGCTGCTGAGTGCGCACTGAAAGAATCGGGCGCGATGCCGCAAATGTTCGGCACGATCACGGTTTCGGACGGCATTTCCATGGGCACCGAGGGAATGAAATACTCGCTCGTGTCCCGCGAGGTTATTGCCGATTCGATTGAAACCGCGGTTCAGGCAGAGCGCATGGATGGCGTGATCGCCATCGGTGGTTGCGACAAGAATATGCCGGGCGCAATGATTGCAATGGCGCGAATGAACATTCCTGCCATTTTCGTTTATGGGGGCACGATCAAGCCGGGCCATTACAAGGGGAGGGATTTGACGATTGTAAGCGCATTCGAAGCGGTCGGCCAGTATACCTCTCACAAGATCGATGAGAAGGAGTTGCTCGAAGTGGAGCGGCACGCTTGCCCGGGAGCAGGTTCGTGCGGCGGCATGTACACCGCCAACAGCATGTCCTCGGCATTTGAGGCAATGGGAATGAGCCTGCCTTATTCTTCCACCATGGCGGCCGAAGACCATGAAAAAGTCGAGAGTGCCGCGCGGTCCGCCGAAGTTCTCGTTGGGGCAATCAAGAAAGACTTGAAGCCGCGCGACATCATCACCAGAAAGTCCATCGAGAATGCGATTGCAGTGATTATGGCAGTGGGAGGCTCAACCAACGCGGTGCTGCATTTCCTCGCGATCGCCCACGCGGCCGAGGTGGAATGGACGATCGATGATTTTGAACGCATAAGGGGCAACGTGCCGGTACTTTGTGATCTCAAGCCCTCGGGACGTTATGTTGCAACCGATCTGCATAAGGCCGGCGGCATTCCCCAAGTCATGAAAATATTGCTGGAACAGGGGTTGCTACACGGAGACTGCATCACCATTAGCGGTCAGACCATAGCTGAGGTGCTGGAGAATGTTCCGTCAAGACCACGGGGGAATCAGGATGTGATCCGCCAATGGGACAATCCCTTGTACGCCCAGGGCCACCTTGCCATACTGAAAGGGAACCTGTCTCCGGAGGGTTGCGTGGCGAAGATTACAGGTGTCAAGACACCGAAAATAACCGGGCCTGCGCGAGTGTTCGAATCGGAGGAAGCGTGCATGGCTGCAATCCTGGCCCGCCAGATCCACCCGGGGGAAGTGGTGGTGATACGTTACGAGGGCCCGAAAGGAGGCCCGGGGATGAGGGAAATGCTCTCTCCCACCTCGACTCTGATAGGCGAGGGGCTTGGCGACTCCGTGGGCCTGATAACCGACGGCCGGTTTTCAGGGGGAACATATGGGATGGTGGTCGGACACGTTGCGCCTGAAGCGTTCGTCGGCGGCACGATCGCCCTTGTGCAGGAAGGGGACTCCATCACTATCGATGCCGAAAAGCGCTTGCTGCAGCTCAATGTTTCCGACGAAGAGCTGGCGCGGCGCCGCGCGCAATGGAATCCGCCCCATCCCCGTTACAACCGGGGCGTGCTCGCGAAATATGCGAAACTGGTATCCAGCGCCAGTACTGGCGCCGTCACCGATTGAACCTGGAGGAGCGGGAGTCTCCTTGCGCAAGCAATGACTAACCACCTCGCAGGCGAAACCAGCCCTTATCTGCTCCAGCATGCGGAAAACCCGGTCGACTGGTATCCCTGGGGTGAAGAGGCACTGACGCTCGCGCGAACTCAGGATAAGCCGATATTGCTTTCCGTCGGGTATTCGGCTTGTCACTGGTGCCATGTCATGGCGCACGAATGCTTTGAAGACCCTAAAGTCGCCTCATTGATGAATCGGGATTTCATCAATATCAAGGTGGACCGGGAAGAGCGGCCAGATATCGATCAGATTTACCAAACAGCGCTCTATATGCTCACCGGACGCGCCGGCGGGTGGCCGCTGACAATATTTCTGACACCCGACCAAAAGCCGTTTTTTGGCGGTACCTATTTTCCTAAAACGTCGCGCCACGGATTGCCGGGTCTTCTCGACCTGCTGCCTCACGTCGCCGAGACATACTACGCGCGCAAGGATGAAATCGAGCGGCAGAGCGTTTCAATGCTGCAATCGTTCGCCGGCATGCTTCCCTCCGGTATAGTCGACCCCTCGGGATTTTCCGGGCAACTTCTGGAATTGGCGACTACAGAGCTAAAGACCCGGTTTGACCCCATCAATGGCGGGTTGGGTGCTGCACCCAAGTTTCTTCATCCCACTGAGCTTGGATTCTGCCTGCGGCGTTACTTTGACGCGGACAATCGGGAAACTCTGCATATGGCGACCCATACCCTCCAGAAGATGGCCGAGGGTGGGATATACGACCAATTGGGCGGCGGATTTTACCGCTACAGCACCGATCAGTACTGGCATATTCCGCATTTCGAGAAAATGCTGTACGACAACGGGCCGCTGCTCCGTCTGTATGCGGACGCCTGGATTGCGACAGAAAATCCCTTGTTCAAGCGTATCACAGAGGAAACGGCTGGATGGGTAATGCGCGAGATGCAGGGACAGGTACAAACCGGGGAGGCTGGAGGCCAAAGAGGTGAAGGCCAAAAAGATGAAACCCCGAGAGGCGGTTATTACTCCAGTCTGGATGCGGATTCCGAAAACGAGGAAGGCAAGTTTTATGTATGGGATAGGGGCCAAATAGCGGCAATACTTTCCCCGGAAGAATATGCAGTCGTGACACCCTACTATGGACTGGAGGGTGAACCTAATTTCGAACACAAGCATTGGCATCTGGAGATCGTCCGACCGCTTGCCGAGGTAGCGGAGGCAATCGGTATCGGCATCGAGGAGGCACAAAAGAGGCTTGATTCGGCAAGAAGAAAACTTTTTGTCCAGCGCGAATTGCGCATCCATCCGGGGCGGGACGAAAAGGTTCTGACAAGCTGGAACGGGCTCATGGTTAGAGGAATGTCCCGTGCCGGACGGGTTTTTGGCCGCGGGGACTGGATAGAGTCCGCAGCATCCGCCGTCGATTTCATCCGCTCATCGATGTGGAAAAATAACCGCTTGCTGGCCACCAGCAAAGATGGAAAGGCGCATCTAAATGCCTATCTCGACGATTACGCGTTCCTGCTCGACGGGTTGCTGGAACTGATGCAAGCCGAGTTCCGCAAGGCTGATCTGGAGTTTGCGATTGTTCTGGCGGACGTGCTACTTGAACAATTCGAAGATCCCGAAGCGGGAGGTTTTTTCTTTACCAGCCACGACCACGAGCAACTGATACACCGCCCGAAGCCAGTTCATGACAACGCCATGCCGTCGGGCAACGGCGTGGCTGCTTATGCACTGCAACGGCTCGGCCACCTGTTGGGCGAATCCCGCTATTTGGAGGCCGCGGAGCGGAGTTTGAAGCTGTTCTATTCCTCACTGTCCCGATATTCCAGTTCCTGCTGCAGTCTGCTGGGCGCACTGGAGGAATGGCTTGAACCCCCGCAAACGGTCATCCTTCGGGGGGAGGGACGGGCCTTGGCTGAATGGACCGACGCATTACGCCACATCGATCCGTCGATACTCGTGATCGCCTTGCCGTCTGAACTTGCGGGATTGCCACCAAGTTTAAGCAAACCGGCAGCGACGCAGGATAGTCCTGTCAACGCCTGGGTCTGTCAGGGCGTTAAGTGCTTGCCGGAAATTTCCGACCTGCACGAATTGCTGCGCGTCTGTAAATTTCAAGGTAAGATAAGCCCCTTTCTATAAATCAACGGATAAAGGAGTAAGCATGAAAGCTGTCTGGATGGGATTGGTTGCAGCATCAACCGTGTTAATGGTGGGTACCGCGCAAGCAAACGCGGATCTGGCGAAAGCCAACGGCTGCACTAACTGTCATACGGTTGATAAAAAACTGGTCGGCCCTGCATTCAAGGATGTCGCCGCCAAGTATAAAGACGACGCAGGTGCCCAAGCCCGTCTGGAAGAAAAAGTGAAGAAAGGAAGCCAGGGAGTCTGGGGCCCCGTTCCCATGCCCCCGAACGCGCAGGTCAGCGACGCCAACGTCAAGGCACTCGTGACATGGATACTGTCGCTCAAATAAAGAAGAGCGATTGAAAAAAAAGCCGGCACGTGCCGGCTTTTTTTTTAAACTTTTGCAGTAATCACTTATCGGATGGTTTGTGAGTGGATACCCGCTTAATGTCATAGCCTTGCTTCTACTGCCGCCATTCAACGTCATTCTGTTGGGGACGGCAGGGATTCTGCTTTTGAAATGGTGGCCCAAAATGGGTTGGTTTTTGCTGGCAGCCTCTCTGGCCCTGCTTTATGTGCTATCAAGCCCGTTCTTTGCTGAACGCATGTTGCAAAAGCTGGAGGTGCCGCCCGTATCCGTTCCCCTGGACAATCGTATCCAGGCCATCGTGGTGCTGGGAAGCAGCTCATATCTCAACGCTCCTGAATATGGCAGTGATACCGTAACCCGCTTGGGCCTGGAGCGCATTCGCTATGCTGCATGGCTGCATCGAAATACTGGCAAGCCTATACTGGCTTCAGGCGGTTCCCCCTTCGCGGGACGTTCGTCTGAAGCCTCGCAGATGAAGGCCGCATTGGAAGAGGAGTTTCGGGTTCCGGTAAGATGGACTGAAGGAGCTTCGGGCAATACCAGAGAAAATGCCTACAAGAGCTTTGCGGTTCTGAAAAAGGAGGGGATTCGCAATATAGCGCTGATTACGCACGCATGGCATATGCCGAGAGCGATGCGTGAATTTGAACATGCAGGATTCGAGGTTACCCCCGCGGGCACCAGCTATACCATCCGGCATAAAACCGACTTCCTGGCGTTTATTCCTACCGCAGCGGCATTGCAGAAAAGCAGCTGGTTCTTCCACGAAATCATCGGGATGGCTTGGTACGGGCTGACGGCAGCACGTGAACAACGCTGACCGGCAATCCGGAGGCGTTAATCTCACACCCATCGTTGCGCGCGTTGTTCCGGCAAACAAAGCTACAATGACATTGGTACTTCGGAAAGGCGAAAAACATGAAAGCATGTGTCAGATGGCAAGGGGGAGTGAGCTTCCTGGCCGAATCGGGGAGCGGGCATACTTTGCTGATGGACGGACCACCCGAGTCAGGCGGGGCGAACCAAGGCCCGCGGCCAATGGAGCTTCTTTTGATGGGAACGGGAGGCTGCGCCGCGGTCGACGTCGTGCTGATCCTGAAAAAAGGCCGTCAGGATATCAGTAATTGTGTTGTAGAGATCGAGGCGAAGCGCGCTTCGCAAGAACCCAAGGTTTTCACCCACATCCACTTTCACTTTGTTCTAACTGGCAGGAAATTGAGCACGACGCAAATCGAGCGGGCGATCAAGCTTTCTGCTGAAAAATACTGCTCTGCCTCGATCATGCTGGGTAAAACAGCAGAGATAACGCACGACTATGAGGTGGTGGAGATATAGCGACCCGCGAACAATCTTAAACCCAGTAGGCAGTACGTGTCATCACCGTTGATCCCAGCTTCATCGCAACCTTCACAGGAAGCGGTAGTTCTGCGCCTCCATGATCAATGGCGGTAGTCGCGTGGCCCGCTTCATCGATTTGCATTTGCGCCACGATGGCGCGGCTTTTATGATCCTGGCGAGGAAGACGCTTGAGATGGCCAGCCAGGTGCGCTTCTACCTGTCGCTCGGTTTCAGCAACGAAGCCGAGGTTCCACTTGTCGCCGAGCATCCCGGCTACGGCACCAATAGCGAATGATCCGCCATACCAAAGCGGATTCAGCAGACTTTTGCGGCCGCTCAATTCCGCGATGCGCCGCTCGGTCCAGGCCAGATGTTCCGTTTCCTCGCGCGCCGCTTGCTCCAGACTGTGCTGGACCTTCGGGTTTCGCGCTGTAATAGCTTGCCCTTGATAAAGCGCCTGCGCGCAGACTTCCCCAACATGGTTGATTCGCATCAGCGCAGTTGATTCGCGTTTCTCCGAATCGCTCAGCTCAGCCTCGGGCAACTCCGCGCCCGGCACGGGGCGCAGGGTTTGCGCCGGAGTCAGCAAGGTGCGCAGCGCCCTGTCAAAACCTATGATGAATTTGTCTATGTTCGGCATTCGATATCCGTAAATGGCTTGGACGTTTTTACATTTTAGCCCATTCGTATTCGATTTTTCGTTTTCCCCTCTTTTTATACCATTTGCCGCGCCAGCAGCGTCACGGGATGCACGACTTCGATCTCCATGCCAGCCTGCCGTGCCCCGCCTGCAATATGCATCGCGCACCCGACGTTCGATGTAGCGAGATATCGCGCATTGCTGGCCATGAGCGTAGCAAGCTTGCTGTCCAGGAGCGGCTTTGCCATTTCCGGCTGGTCAAGAAAATAGGTACCGGCAGCACCGCAACATTGATCATTTCCTTCCAGCGGCACAACGCGGGCATCCGGGATGCGCGCGAGCAGCTTGTAGGGGTAAGAGGAACCGCGCAGGATGTTTCGCAGGGTACATGGCTCGTGTACCGCGATTTTATAAGGCAATGGCTTTACCCTTACCTCATCCCATCCTTCCGCCTGTGCGAGGAACGCGCTGATGTCCGTGATCCTGGCGATAACGTTGCCCGCCCCGTTCTTCGAGCTTGAATTGATGACGTTAACTTCCCTTTCTTCAGGCGCCTCCCGCCGTTCGCCCGAAGGTCGTTTTGAAGAAACAGGAAACTGCTCCGCCAGATGCGCCCCGCAACCCGATGCTGTCGTTATGATTGCCTGTAAATCGAGGCTTTCAAAAGCCGCCAAGTTCTGATTTACCAGATTCCGGGCCTCTTCCAGCTCGCCACCATGCTGATATAGCGCACCGCAACATGTTTGTGCACTTGGCACATGCACTGTATATCCCAGGCGGTTCAGCACTTTGATGGCCGCATTGATCGTTGGCGTGTCGGTCACGCGCGCGATGCAGCCAAGAAAAAGGCCCACCTCGCCGCGCTGCTTGCCCTTGGATGGATAAACTTCCTGCCACGTGCGTTGCCCTCCGGCTTCCCCCCTGTACGGTTTGTCAATCGGGCGTAGCTGCGACTCCAGTAAGGCCATCCTGGTACTGCCCAGCAGGCGGAAGTGCCGAAGCCATTTTTGCAAGCCGACAGTTTGATAAAGCCGGAAAAACGGTCGCAGTATCTCGATGCGCTCCGGCTTTGCGATCAGTTCACGCATGAGGAGTTTTCGCAGTCCGCGAGACCATTTACCGGCTGCCGCTTCGGGAAGCTCTATCCCTGGCGAATCCAGGAGCGCCCGGGTTTTATCGATCAATTCTCCAAAATGCACGCCGCTAGGGCAGGCGGCTTCGCAGGCCCGGCAGGTCAGGCATCGATCCATGTGCAATGTGAAACGGGCGTTTACAGGAATGCGCCCGTTCATCGCTCCGCCCATCAGAGCGATCCGCCCGCGAGGCGAATCGGCTTCGGATTGGGTGATCCGGTAGGTTGGGCAATGCGGCAAGCAAAGGCCGCAGGCGACGCACCGGTTTGCTTCTGCGGCTATCTCTGCTCGCAGCTCATCTGAAAGTACGGGTGCCGAAAGCTCGGGCGGAAGATCAACCGGGTTCATAGGGGATCGCGGAAAGGGAGGGTATGTCCGCGTTAGAGAGAAAGCGGGCCGAAGAGTTTATTTCAGTGCGTTTATTTTAAATGGACGATTAAAACTGGCGGGACGTTTGCTGACTTGCTTGAAAAGCGTCCCATTGCAGCAATTGGGGAGTTGATAGAGCCGGTCGCGCTAGCCGCTCTATATGTACTATGTGCTCGCCGGAAAGAGCGGTTAAATGAGGGATGGAGTAAGGACACGGATCAAAACCAAGCGTCCGCGCCGCGGGTTATTCGGGTCCGCGAATTCCGTATATGTAGCGTTCCAGCTCGTGAATGAGAAATTCGCGTCCGGAAATGGCATCTTTTACCAGGTCACCAATCGAAATAATGCCAATAACATTATCGTTTTCAAGTACGGGAAGATGGCGTACGCGCATTTGGGTCACCAGGGCCATGCAATCCTCCGCCAGGTAGTCCGGATTGACATACGCAACCTGAGTAGTCATCAAGTTACGTACCGGGATGTCCCTGGCATGCTTATCCAGCTTGTAGGCCTTTCTTGAATAGTCTCTTTCAGTGAAGATTCCGGCCAGTTTCCCGCCTTGCACCACCAGCAACGCACCGATGTTTTTATCTGCCATCAACTGCATTGCCTCGTACACCGATTTGTCGGGTTCAATGCTGGCAACTTCGTATCCCTTGCTTTCAAGTAATTGCCTGACAGTCGCCATTGATTCCTCCCTCTCGCCTTTTCCCTTTCACCCTTGCCCGGTTTTTGAGTTCCCGGTTTCAAATTGTTGCCTTTAATACCTCCGAAGCCTCATCCAATCATAGCACGGCAGTAAAGCAGGCGCCTTCAGACGGGCTCAGTGGATTACAGCATGTGGCGCCTGTCCCCTTGGCTGAACCCTATCAAAGATTCCCGGATATTCTTTCCAAACGCAACCGCCTTGAACAGCTCGCCCATTTCCGCCGGGCTCACCAATTTTTGCAACTGGTTTGCCAAGGGAAGGTAATCTTTAACATTTTCCACCGGGGTTTGCCCCAGAAGTTCGGTTATCCCGCAATTGATGAGAAAGTGCGCCTGTGTGGCGTACCCCAGCAAGTCGAGGCCGGAGTCGAGACCGACTCTCGCAATAGCGCTGAAATCGACGTGGCTTGTGACGTCCTGCAAACCAGGAAGATAAAACGGATTATCGTGTACGCGATGACGATAGTGGCACATTAATGTTCCACTATTGCGCTGGGGATGATAGTACTCACGCTCCCCGAAACCATAATCAATCAGCAGAATCACGCCTGCCTGGAGAATATTTCCCAAGCTGTGAATGAAATGCCGCGCGGAAAGATTTATTTCGCTTATATATTCCTCATCAGCCGACCCGGTTCCTGAACCGGGGTGAACGGGCAATTCAAGCGCAGCAGCAAAAAGCGCTCCGTCAGCATGGGTAAGCGGACGTTCGCTCCAGTTGAATTCATTATTTTCGAATGTTACGCCGCGCTCGAAAAGATTTGCGCCCCGCCACACGACCAGATGCACCGGCATCGCGTCAAGCACCTCGTTGGCGAGCATCAATCCCTCGAATTTTTCAGGCAGGCGTTCGAGCCAGGCGACCCGTTCCGAAAGCTTCGGCGCGCATCTTTCAAACAATTCCCGCTGCCGCTGTTGTAGATCGCCACTGACCTCAAGAATGAAGTATCGGTTTGGGAGGCTGCCGAGTTTTTCCAGTTCGAGCAGCAAGTCGAGCGCCAGTTTGCCACTGCCCGCTCCAAACTCCAGGATATCGCCCGCATCGCTCCCAGTGAGTTCGAGGATTTGAGCGGCCTGCTGCGCCAAGACCCTGCCGAACAGGGGAGACATTTCGGGAGCGGTGACGAAGTCTCCGGCTTGGCCAAATTTCGTGGCCCCCCCGCTGTAATACCCGAGGCCTGGGGCATACAAAGCCAGCCGCATGTAATGCTCGAAGGAAATCCAGCCACTCGCAGCGATAATTTCCCTCTGAATCAGTTCGCTTAGCGCCTGGCTGTGCCGAAGAGCATCTTGTCCCGGTTCAGGTAACGGCGATGTTGGCTGCACAGCTACTGTCTACCCTGTACTATATGGATTTGCAATGCATTACGTTTTACCCGTAGCGCGCTGTTCCGAAGGGCCAATCGAGACGATTGATTGTCGGCCGGTAAAAGAAGAGACGATTTCACTGATAGAGGGGATCGCTATGGAGGGCAAAGTCGTACTTGTCACTGGGGGAGCCCGGCGTGTAGGCGCGGCGACCTGCAGAAGGCTGCATCGACTCGGCGCAAACCTGGTTGTCCATTATCGTGCTTCTGAACGGGATGCCAAAATATTGCAGGCGGAACTCGAGCGCGAACGCCCCCGCTCTGTGGCGCTTGTTCAGGCGGACCTGCTGGACACTGCACACCTGCCGCGCCTTGTTCACGAAAGCATAAGGCATTTTGGAAGGCTGGATGCGCTGGTGAACAACGCTTCCAGCTTTTTCCCTACTCCAGTGGGCGAGATTACCGAGACAGCCTGGAATGACCTGATCGGCAGCAATCTCAAGGCCCCGTTTTTCCTATCCCAGGCCGCAGCGCCGCATCTCAAGAAACAACACGGCTGTATCGTCAATATCGTCGATATCCATTCCGAATGGCCCCTCAAGAATTACGTGGTATACAACGCAGCAAAGGGCGGCCTGGCTTCGCTCACCCGGTCGCTGGCGCTGGAACTCGCGCCGGAGGTCCGAGTAAACGGCATCTCACCCGGTCCCATTCTATGGCCCGAGGCTGGGGAGTGGATGGATGAAGCGGCACGCCAGCATATCATCAATCGGACCTTGCTCAAACGCACGGGCGAACCCGATGACATCGCTAGAACAGTCTCGTTTCTGATAGCCGACGCGCCTTACATCACGGGGCAAATCATCGCGGTGGATGGTGGCCGGAGTGTTAACCTGGAGTGAGGGTTCTCCCGCATGCACTACCGGCCTGAAATCTTATGCGGATTGAATGTTTGATGCTTGCTTGCCCTTAGGGCCTTGTGTAACCTCAAACGTTACTTTTTGACCTTCTTTGAGCGTTTTGAATCCGGGCATGTTGATTGCGGAGAAGTGGGCAAATAAATCCTCTCTACCATCATCGGGAGTAATGAAACCAAAACCTTTTGAGTCATTGAACCACTTTACTGTACCAATTGCCATTTTTATATCCTATAAAAAACCCGGTCGAAACCTGGGGAAACATGTCAGTTAAAAAAAAGCCAAGAGGCCTCATTTAGGCCTCATTTAAGGCCTGACAGCATTTTGACCATCCTCGGAAGAGAAATATGTTCGGTACCGTACCTACGAAATCCATGTGTGAGATTGTCAGCAGATACCGCTTCTGCTGCCAGCGAGTGAATCTGTTTCTGGGGACGCACGAGAGATAATTCTCTGGGGAGCTCGATGTTCTCCCGTCTCCAGCTTGAACCTGTGCGTACGTTCTTCGTACCAGCCTCGCAGAGCTTATAGGACGTGCTTTACGACCGGTCAGAATTGATGATTGAGTTGAACGGAAACGATGTCCGCCGAATTGCTGAAAGAGCCGCGAACGAGCGGGAGCGATAGCGGATTGCTTGTCGGCCTGTCAATCTGGGCCTTGTCGAAAAAAACATGGATATATCCGACATCAACCGATGTCCGCTGACCGATCTTTTGATTAAATCCGACCGCCAGCATCGTTCGGTCCGAATCAGGAAGCCGCACCGTACGATCCATTGCATTTCGGATGGGAGACTGATCATAGGCCACCCCCGCTTTCAGGCGCAGCCTGTCGTTATATTGGTATTGGGTTCCAAAACCGACGCGAAAGCTGTCCTTGAAACCCAATCCCTCGTTTATCAATGTCGCGCCATTTATACGGCTTTGCACCGTCAATGCCGGGATGCTGCTCCAGCCTGTCCATGTAAAATCAGCCAGAAAATGCAGGCGATCAGTGAATATGTGGGATATCGCAACGGATATGGTGTCCGGTAATTTGATGGGAGCTGAGGTCGGTATCTTTCGGCCCAAGCCCTCAAAGTGCCCATCAAGATCAAGCGTTATCGTTGACCGGTAGGTGATACCCACGCGAGTCTGAGGCAGTACCTGAAACATTGCGCCCAAGTTGTAACCCACGCCAAAACCACCGCCGGTTACCGTTGTTCCCGGGTCAATGGGAGTGGGGACGGGGGCCATGCCGCGTAGATTCGCATCAAATCTTACGATATTTAAACCTGCCCCCAGAGAAATGACATCGTTCATTCGCCAGGCAATGCTGGGATTGGTATTAACTGTAATGATTTGCGATGAAGTCCCTTGATAGCGTCCTATAAAACTTTTGCTCCAGTCGGTGATATCCCCAAATGTTGGCGAGACGCCCAGTCCAAGGCGTAGCGAAGGATTGATGGACATGCTCCAATAACCGGCGGGAACAACAAAAACCCCGCCAGCCTGCCCTCCATTGTCGCCAAGCGGCCCGGCGGGAAATGCAATACTCCCCGTATCTTTAAACCTTAGCGAGGTCATCAATATGCTGGCTGCACCGGCAACATGATGCCCGGGTCGAAGGTAGGTCATTCCAGCGGGGTTAAAGAACACCGTGGAAGCATCTTGCGGGACAGCTGCCGCGCCAGCATACGCATATCCGGCCCCCGCCCCATTCTGTTCTGTCAAGGCGAATCCGGAAGCGTCGGCAGTATTGACCATAAATATGCCGATCACAAAAAAAATAAGCAGAGTGGCCGATCGGGAGAAGATCAAGGCTGGGTAAAAGAACTCTCCGGCTGATTTCTCGCCAATGAACTCCTTGGCCTTTTTGTCGACTGTCTCGTTGATATTGAAATCAGAAAAAGAAGCCAGATAAGGATCGCTATGCCTCGTCATGACGATTCACTTACCAAAGTTTTGTCCAAAGCAAAAATCGGCATAAACCGGTCGGCTG
>DASSHJ010000011.1:0-14298 GCA_035692965.1 Nitrosospira sp.
TGCCGGCTATCCTATGGAAATCATTCAGACCCAGGACCGGGTTGTTAAAGTGGTTCGCATTTTTTCTATCTTGCCCCCCGCGCACGAAATGGTAGAGAACTCGGAAAGTGACCTGCCCACAGCCTAGTAAATCATGCTTGATACAAGCGCATAGGAATTACGGTTTTTTAGAGGCCGATCGAATGGCTGGATCAGATGTCTTTTAGCCATCTGTTGCATGATTCTCCGGTTTTTTTCATTTCCTTCTGCTCATTCGTTGGCCTTGCCGTTGGAAGCTTCCTGAACGTTGTCATCCTGCGGTTTCCAAAAATGATGGAGCGTGCGTGGGTCGCGCAATGTTCTGAATTCTTTGGGGAAACTGTCGAGCCTCAGCCGCCGTATAATATCGTTACGCCTCGTTCCGCATGCATGCATTGCGGACATAAGCTGAAGGCCATAGAGAATATTCCTTTGGTGAGCTACCTGTTATTAAAAGGCCGCTGCGCCTCCTGTCGCGCAGCAATTTCCCCCCGCTATCCTCTGGTAGAGTTGCTCACCGCGGTTATCAGCGGGCTCATAGCCTGGCGCTTCGGATTTGGCTTGACTACATTTGCCGCACTGGCGTTCACTTGGTCGCTCATTGTTCTGGCGTTCATCGATATCGATATCCAGTTGCTTCCCAACGATATTACGATCCCGCTTTTATGGTCGGGATTATTGGTAAACCTGAATGAAACTTTCACCGATATCCGTTCGGCGGTACTGGGAACTGTTGCGGGATACGCGGCATTGTGGTCCATATACTGGTGCTTCAAGCTCGCCACGAGGAGAGAGGGCATCGGCTACGGCGACTTCAAACTGCTCGCGGCGATCGGCGCGTGGCTGGGTTGGCAAATGCTTCCGCTGGTGGTTCTTGTGTCATCTGTCGCCGGGACCCTTGTCGGGGTGGGTCTTATAATGGTCGCCAAACGGGGACGCCATGCGCCTATTCCATTTGGTCCCTATCTCGCGGTCGGCGGCCTGATCGCGCTATTCTCGGGAGATTGGCTTAACAGCAGGTATTGGAACCTTATTTAACCAATGCGACTGATCGTCGGGTTAACGGGGGGAATCGGCAGCGGGAAAACCAGCGCGGCGAAACTGTTCGAGACTCTTGGGGCGGATGTGGTGGACACCGATGTCATTGCCCACGAGCTTACCCAGCGGGAAGGCGCAGCGATCGAGGCCATTCGCCAGGCTTTTGGCGAAAAATATGTAACCGATGATGCCGCTCTGAACCGTGAAAGCATGCGTGAGCTCGTTTTCTCCCACGAGGATGCGCGCCTCCGACTTGAAGGCATACTCCATCCGCTCATCAGGGCTGAGGTCACCCAAAGGATTGCAGATTTCAACGGGCCTTACGGAATCATAGTTATCCCTTTGTTGTTCGAGGCAGGCGGTTATCGCGAAATAGTCCGACGCGTTTTGGTCATCGATTGCAGCGAAGACATTCAGCTTGCCCGGACCACTGCTCGCAAGGGAATGGATGAGCGAACTGCACGAGCCATCATTGCGGCACAGCTTCCCCGCCTGGAGCGAATAGTCAAGGCCGATGATGTGATCGTGAATGATCTTGATATGGATCATCTGAGACTGGAAGTGGAAGCGTTGCACAAGAAGTACCGGGCGCTTACGTGCACCGGCTGATTCCCGCTGGCGCTTGTCACTTCCGCCGTGATTTTAATTGTAGAATTCCGTTTTGTAGGGCAATATCGCACTTGCTGTTCTGTTGCTTTTCGTTCAGTTCGATCCTGATCCATAACCGTGATTTGCTACGAGCATCCCCTTAATGAACGTATTCGCACCCTGCTGCGGCTTGAGGATCTGTTTGACAGGGTCGCTTTCTTTACCGCGAGAGACGATGCAGTCGAGCACCATGCCGCGCTTGTAACTCTGTTCGAAATTCTCGACGTAACAAGCCGGGCGGACATGAAATCGGACTTGCTGCAGGAACTCGAGCGTCAGAAGCACGCCCTGGAGATCCTGAGGAGGAAGCCAGGCATTTCCGAAGATGCGTTGGCCCAGGTACTCGCCAATATCCAGGCGGCATCTCACAAACTGCTGAACATGACCGGCAAGATCGGCGAGCATATGCGCGAGAATGAATGGCTCATGAGCATCAAGCAGCGCGCCGGCATACCTGGAGGCGCCTGCGAATTCGACCTCCCCTCCTATCACTATTGGCTTCATCTCGATCAAGATCTGCGCCGCAGCGATCTCAACGAGTGGTTCGCGCCACTATTGCCCATCGAAGAAGGTTTCCGCATCGTCCTGCATCTACTGCGAAACAGCGGGAAGACTTCACAGCATACCGCTTACCGCGGTCTCTTTCAGCAGATGGGAACTGGACGAGTCGCGCATATGTTGTGTCTGACTCTGGCGGAAGGCTTTCCCTGTGTGCCGGAAATCAGCGCGAACAAGTACGCGCTCAACATTCGGTTTGTTATTGCCGGCCCCCGTCAGAAACCCAAGATATGGGAAGAGGACGTGGAGTTTGAGCTGACTTTTTGCACCTTATAGAATTCAGGCAATCCTCGGTAAACTCACCCGATTACAATCTTGTCCGGTATTCCACAGTTAGGCAGAGCATCGCAATGACGCGTTTTTTTGCACTGATTCCCGCTGCGGGCACGGGTTCACGCATGGGAAACGAGCTGCCAAAACAGTATTTATCGTTGGCGGACCGCCCGATGATTTACCATGCCTTGCGCAGATTGTGCAATTCCTCGCGAATTGACCGAGTACTGGTTGTGCTCGCTCGTGATGACGAGGAGTGGCGAAGGCACGACTGGTCGGATTTTTCGCATAAGCTCACCGTCGTCCAGTGTGGGGGTGCGACACGTGCGGAAAGCGTGATCAACGGCCTGAAGGCGGCGAGGGAAATGTTATCGATTGCGGATGAGGATTGGGTGCTGGTGCATGATGCCGCACGGCCTTGTTTGAGCGAGAGCCAGCTCGATAGACTGATGGACGATCTGGCCGAGGATGAGGTAGGTGGACTGCTTGCCGTTCCCGTTGCAGATACCCTGAAACGCAGTTCGGCGGACAGGCGTGTAGGACAGACCGAACCCAGGGAAAACCTGTGGCAGGCACAGACGCCGCAGATGTTTCGTCATCACCTGCTTATGAGGGCGCTGAGCATGGCGGGTGGAACAGCCGTGACTGATGATGCAGGCGCGATTGAGGCAATGGGCCTGCGCCCAAAACTCGTTCTGAGCGACGCCCGCAACCTGAAAGTGACCTATCCTCAGGATCTAGTGCTCGCGGAATTGATACTCGGAATTCCATGAGCTTCTATATCAAGATGAGCTTCTGTAGCGCTTTTCGCTCGCCGCGGGCGAAACGACGCAGTTGCTGTACACCCTGGGCTGATGCGGACGACGGTCTCATTTGAGAACGAAATTCAAGAACGAAATTTGAGAAAACGATGACGAAGTTTAGAATCGGTCAAGGGTTCGACGTGCATCAACTGGTCGAGGGCCGGAAGCTCATCATAGGGGGTGTGACCATTCCACATGAAAAAGGACTTCTCGGCCACTCGGATGCGGACGTATTACTGCATGCAATATGCGATGCGTTGCTGGGTGCGGCAGGGTTGGGCGACATAGGAAGACATTTTGCGGATACTGATCACAGGTACAAGAATATCGACAGCCGCGTACTGCTTCGCAACGTTCATGCCTTGATCGAAGAGCGCGACTACGAGGTGGTGAACATTGACGCGACCATCATTGCCCAGGCGCCTAAAATGTCACCGTACATTGCTTCCATGGCCAGCAATATTGCCGAGGATCTGCGGATAGCCATGACGGATATCAACGTCAAGGCGAAGACAGCCGAGCGCCTCGGGCCGATCGGCCGAGGCGAGGGCATTGAGGCAGAGGCGGTGTGCCTGATAGTTCAGAGCGACCACTGACACAAAAAATTGACCGAGGCAAAAAAAACACGCTTCGGCTCTTTTTTGCCATTTGGCCGGACAGCCTCGGGCAGGAGCAGATGAGTGGACTAACCCGGCGACTGGATTTGCAGTCGATTTGCTGCGGAAGGAAAACGCGAGCAGAAAATATTCATCTCACTCTCGTGTTTATCGGGCAGGTGGACGCAAGCGAGCTGGAAGCACTGCTGGAAGCAGGCCATCAAACTGAAGAGCTTGGCATAAAGGCGTTTGACCTGGTTTTTGACGGTATCCGCTACTGGAAGCATAACCGGATCGTGTACGTCGCAGTGTCAGCCTTGCCGCCTGAGCTCATGCAACTTGTCAACGGTCTTCAATTTGCGGTGTCCGATGCTGGGTATCAGGCCGAGAAAAGGCCCTATGTACCGCATGTTACGCTAATGAAACGTGCGTCGTGCGCCGCTTTGCCAGAATTGCCGGGTCCGGTGATCTGGCAGGTAAGAGAATGGATGCTTGTAAAATCGGAACAGACCAGCGGCGGGTCCGTTTATAGTCCTGTTCACCGCTGGTCATTGGGTTCCCCCGGATGAGGCGGCTTAAAGGTAAATGCAGGTTTCGAGATGTTTCGTCAGGTATTTTTCACTCGTTTTGGTATAGTCTTTTTCGAAGGTGTCGCTCACAAGATTTCGTACGTTGCGTCCCAGGTTACCATTGACAAGGCCAATAAAGGGAGCTGATGCCACCAGGATAAGTCGCTGGTAGCTGTTGGTTATTCTGCCTTGCTCCAGTTCTCTCGCCAACTGGCACGCAAAATTCCGCGCTTCATGCTGTTTTGGATCGGTTGCAGGGATATAAGCGCCCCGGCCATTGCCTAAGCTCCGATTGTGGCCGGGCCGGTCGGAAACAAGGTCCTGTCCCTTTTCCCGGCTGGCCTCATGTCTGAATTCCTTGAGTTTCCTTAATCCTTTTTTCGGACCGTAGTTTGCGTAGAGGTAGGCTGCACTTGCATTTGCGACGAGAATCCATGTGATGCTCATGACTCCTCCGTTCAATGATGTTAAAGTGAAACGAGGTTTACGTCCTGCTCAGCAACGACATTGCTCAACGGTGGACATTGGAGTTCTATCAGAGTTTTCCTCTGGAGGCAACCTCTAAATTATACGAATCCTTCGCCAGTTTCTTGAAGATCCTCGCTCTCGATACATCTACTGAATACTGTTCCGTCGCCCTATTGTCGGATAATGACGTGACGAGCCGGGAGGATTACGCGGGACAGCGGCACTCCGAACTGATCTTGCCCATGGTGAGGCAAGTGCTTGCAGATTCCGGGATTGCGCTCACTGACCTTGACGGGATCACTTTTGGTTCCGGCCCCGGATCCTTCACGGGCTTGCGCATTGCATGCGGCATTACGCAAGGACTGGCCTTTGGCGCAGATTTGCCTGTAGTGGGCATATGCACTCTGGAAGCATTGGCGCAGGAAGCCGGAGCGGAAAAAGTCGTGACGGCCTTGGACGCCCGTATGGGTGAGATTTATCAGGCTGCCTATGAGAAAGGGCCCGATGAATGGCAGCCTGTCGCTCTACCTTCGTTGCATCGCCCCGAAAATGCCCCGCTGCTGGAGGGCGATAACTGGACTGCCTGTGGAAGCGGTTTCGATGTGTATGAGGACCGGTTGCGCATTCGCTACGAGGGATGCGTCAAACGCATCATCAGGCAAATGCGGCCGAATGCGTGTGCCATCGCGCGGTTAGCAGTAAGGAAGTTTGTCAAAGGGCAAAGCGATGATCCCTCGGAGGCAGTACCTCTTTATATTCGCAACAAGGTTGCTCTGAAGGAAAATGAGCGATGAGCGCGCGCCTGAACGATATGCCGACAATCCGGCAAATGACCCAGTCGGACCTGGACGCGGTGATTGCAATCGAACGCGAGGTTTTCCTCTTTCCCTGGACGCGCGGCAATTTCAGCGATTCTGTCAATGCCGGCTACCACTGCCTCGTGCTGGATCAGGGGGGGCAGCTTTTCGGTTATGGCGTGATGACTGTCGGAGCGGATGAAGCGCATTTGCTGACGTTGAGCATAGCGATCGAGTCGCAACGCAAGGGGTGGGGCGAGCGATTGCTGCGGCATTTCATATGGATTGCCAGAGACCTGAATGCGCGCTCGATGTTTCTCGACGTACGTGTTTCCAACGTCGCCGCGGCCCGGCTATATGAACGCATGGGGTTCAAGAAGGTGGGCAGGCGCAGAGACTATTACCCTGCGATGGGGGGGCGTGAGGATTCCGTGATAATGGAACTGAGGTTTTGAGGTTGGCTAACGAGCAGAGGCGTAAAGAAATATTAAGGGAGCTCGGCCTGACGCCCCTGTGGCGGGCGAGGGAAGCGATACCGCAAGAACGCTCGGCGGCATCCGCTCACGCATATCCAGTTGAGCCTCAACTGGGAGCTGTACGTGACGGGGAAGAGGATGGGGACGAAGCGCGACGATCAAGAATTCTTCGCCTGGAATGGGACGAGCTCGAGGCGAGCGTCGCTACCTGCACCGCGTGCCCGTTGTGCGAGGGGCGGACGAGAACGGTTTTTGGAGTAGGAGACAAAAACGCGGATTGGTTGTACATCGGAGAAGGACCGGGAGCACAGGAGGATGCAACAGGCGAGCCCTTTGTCGGACAAGCCGGCAAGCTCCTGGATAACATGCTTGCTGCAATCGACCTGAAGCGCGGCCACAGCGTCTTTATTGCAAATATCGTAAAATGCCGCCCGCCGGGGAATCGGGAACCCACTCACTACGAGGCCCGGCAGTGCGAGCCGTATCTTGCTCGGCAAATTGATCTGATTAAGCCTAGACTGATTATTGTGCTGGGGAAAGTTGCGGCACAAAATCTGCTTGGTACCGACGCAGGCATCGGCAGCCTGCGTGGTAAACTGCATCAACATGCGGGAATTCCGGTTATCGTAACCTATCACCCGGCCTATCTGCTGCGCACGCCGACCGCCAAAGCGAAGGCTTGGGAGGATCTGTGTTTCGCCCGCAGCACGATGCGGAAGCTGATTCCCTTGCAATATTCCGATTAAGCCCCACATACGCTTGGCGTATTAATAAGAGGAGGGAAGATATGCAAAAAGCGCTCTTGTCCCTGACGTTGCTCCTGACTTTTAGCTTGAGCGGCTGCGGCTATAACACGCTCCAGACGACTGACGAGCAAATCAAGGCGAACTGGGCTGAGGTTGTGAATCAGTATCAGCGTCGTGCGGACCTCGTTCCCAACCTGGTAAACGTGGTCAAGGGTTTCGCCGCCCAGGAAAAGGACGTGCTTCTCGGAGTCACCAACGCACGCGCACGGGTAGGCAGCATCCAGGCTACCCCTGACCTTATCAACGACCCCGAAGCATTTGCAAAATTCCAGAACGCCCAGGGTGAATTATCCGGCGCTTTGTCCCGCTTGCTTGTCGTTGCCGAGAATTACCCTCAGCTCAAATCTGACGCGAACTTCCGGGAGTTGCAGGCGCAGCTTGAAGGCACCGAGAACCGGATTACGGTAGCCCGCAATCGCTACATCAAAGCAGTACAGGAATATAACGTGACGGTCCGGTCCTTTCCCACCAACCTCACGGCAATGATATTCGGTTACAAAGTCAAGCCGAGCTTTACTGTTGAAAATGAGAGGGAAATATCAACTGCGCCCAAGGTGGATTTCAGCACGCCCCCACCTGCGGCCAAATAAGCCGTTTCATTTATGGCTCGGGCCGGGGTTAAGGCGCTAGCAGTCGCTGTACTGCTCCTCACCGCCTGCCTCGCCGCGGCGGATGTTGCGATTCCGCCTCTCAAGTCTCATGTCACCGATCTGACCGGTACGCTTTCCCCAGCCGAGGCTGCCCAATTGGAGCGGAAGCTGGCGGATTTCGAAGCAAAGAAGGGCAGTCAGATCGCAGTGTTGATCGTGCCGACCACTCAACCCGAAACCATCGAACAATATTCGATACGGGTTGCGGACGCGTGGAAGCTGGGACGAAAGGGCGTGGATGACGGCGCTCTGCTGCTCGTTGCGAAGCAGGATCGAACCCTGCGTATCGAAGTGGGTTACGGCCTGGAAGGCGTGTTGCCGGACGCCATAGCAAAGCGCATTATCGAGGAAACGGTCGTTCCAAGGCTGAGACAGGGGAACTTTGCCGCTGCAATTAATGCGGGCGTTGATCAAATGATCGGGGTGATAGAAGGAGAGCCTCTTCCGCCACCCAAGCCAAGGCCAGGGGGCCGTGACGCTTCCGCGGAGACGGGCGGCTTCCTGGACCATCTCATCTTCATCTTCATCATCCTGCTGGTGGCGGGGAGAGTCCTGCAGTCCTTGTTCGGACGCATCATCGGCGCAACAATCACGGGGGCGTCAGGCGGATTTTTAGGCTGGCTTCTTTTCTCTTCGGTTATTGCGGGGGCGGTTGTCGCGGTACTTGGCTTCCTTATGGGCTTGATTGGAACTCCCGGAGGCTTCTATCGCGGCGGCCCGGGCGGCTGGTATGGCGGCGGTTATGGCGGCAGAGGAGGAGGGGGTGGTTTTGGCGGCGGAGGCTTCAGTGGAGGCGGCGGCGGGTTTGGGGGCGGTGGTGCGTCCGGGAGATGGTGAATGGATCTTGCGCGAATAATGCGTCATTTCGCGATCGGACACATGGCTATAAGGCGGACGTTTCCCGCTGCTGCCCTTACCGCGATCGAGAAAGCTATTCAAAAATCGGAAACCGGACATGAAGGCGAAATCCGTTTTGCGGTAGAGGGCGCACTGGGTACATTATCCCTCCTGAAAGGTCAAACGGGACGGGAGCGCGCCGTGGAAGTCTTTTCAGATCTTCGCGTCTGGGATACGGAGGAGAACAACGGCGTGCTGATTTACCTGCTGCTTGCGGATCGTAATGTTGAAATCGTTGCGGACCGCGGGATCAACACCAGGGTCGGAAACGATGAATGGGAAAGCATCTGCCGTAAAATGGAAAATGCCTTTACCGGAGGTGAGTTTGAAGCCGGAGTCATCGCGGGAATTGAAGCAATAGGCGAACATCTACGGAAACATTTTCCCGAGAAGCGCGAGCATGGGGAAAATGAGTTGCCGGATAGCCCGGTCATTCTGGGAGAATAAGGGAATTTATCTGACCGATACCTTAGCGAAAGGCAGGCCTGGAAGGAGCGACTTTCAGTATTTTCAGTATTAATGCCCCTTGTGAGCTCCAATCAGATGAAGCGAGTCTTCAATGCTCTGATTGCGCAGATGCCACTGTCGAATAAGCGCCATGATGACGGCCACGAACAGGCCGAAGAGGATGATGACGGTATAAACATGCACATCGAAGCTTATCAGTATCGCGTACAATCCCAGCATCGTCAGAATACTCAAGTTCTCGTTGAAATTCTGCACTGCGATGGAATGCCCCGCCCCCATAAGAATGTGTCCGCGGTGCTGCAGAAGCGCATTCATGGGCACTACGAAAAATCCTGCAAGGCCGCCGATTAACACCAAAAGGGGGAGCGCGACCCACAAATCGCGTGCCAGAGTCATCGACATGACTACAATGCCCATGGCGATACCGAGAGGAATCACCTTAACCGATTGACGCAATGACACGAAACGACCTGCAATTACCGCTCCTATTGCAATTCCAATCGCCACTACCCCTTGCAACTGCGCGGCTTTGCTCAACGGATAACCCAGTGCGGCGTCAGCCCATTTCAACACGATAAATTGCAAGGTGGCCCCGGCGCCCCAGAAAAGCGTTGTAACGGCCAGCGATATCTGTCCGAGCTTGTCTGTCCACAGTAGTTTCATGCAGTGGCTGAACTCGTGGACCAGGAATACCGGGTTTTTTTTAAGTATCCTGTGGTCCACCCCCGTATTGGGAATATAAAGATTAAAAATGGCTGCAATTGTATAAAATATCGCAATCAGGAGGATTCCAGCTTCCGGCACCGTATCCACTCCCGTATCAATTGCGGGGAAATCAAAGGAGAGAAACACCGCGGAGACTGCGGGCGAAATCAGCAGTCCGCCAAGCACGGTACCCAGTACAATCGATGCGACAGTCAGGCCTTCAATCCATCCATTCGCGATAACCAGTTTCTCGGGTGGCAGCAGTTCGGTAAGAATGCCGTATTTGGCTGGGGAATAGGCCGCTGCTCCCAGTCCGACAACGGCATAGGCGGCAAGCGCAAAATACTGTTGTGAGGCAAGGAAGAGCAGCATGCAGCCCAGGATTTTTATCGTATTGCTGATCAGCATGACCCGCCCCTTGGCCATTGAATCCGCGAATGCTCCGACGAACGGCGCAAGAATTACGTAAAATAGAACAAATACGAACTTGAGCATCGGAGTGAGATAAGCGGGGGCATGCAGTTCTATCAGGAGCGCAATTGCGACCACCAGCAGCGCGTTGTCTGCCAGCGAAGAAAAAAACTGCGCTGCCATGATGGTATAAAATCCGCGTTTCAAGCTATCTCCCCTCCAAAAACCGTCGGTTGTGCAACCCGAATTATACAATGCCCATCCGTACCTTTACGAAGGCATGTTTCCCTGAAATGTCCTGGTTTCGTCCCTGAAAAAACTGAATTTCACCGAAGAAGCTGCAAATGTCGCGTCCTGTCCAGGCGCTCATTGATCTTTCCGCGCTCGAACATAATTTATCCGTAGTTCGCCGGCGCGCGCCCCGCTCCCGAGTCATGGCGGTTATCAAGGCCGATGCTTACGGTCATGGTTTATTGCGCGCCGCCGAGGCGCTTAGCCGGGCGGACGGTTTTGCGATGCTCGAACTCGATGCGGCGGTTCGGCTTCGGGAGTCGGGTTATCGGCAAAAAATGTTATTGCTCGAAGGCTTTTTCTCCATGGAAGAGCTGGCGTTGATCGAACAGTATAATTTAAGTACCGTTATTCACAACCGCGAGCAGCTGGATATGTTATGTGCCTATAACACGCGCCGCCGGTTCAAGCCGGATGTATTTCTAAAAGTGAATACAGGTATGAATAGACTTGGATTCATGCCCGATCACTGTTCTCCCGTTCTTGAGAAGATCGAAGCAAATCGTGCTGCCGGGAATATAACGCTTATGACTCACTTTGCCCGCGCGGACGAATCCGATTGCGACGAAAGCATCTGGGAACAGTTGAAGCACTTCACGGCAATCGCTGCAGGTCGTCGTTTCTCTTGTTCATTGGCCAATTCCGCCGCCATTCTGCGTTATCCGGAAACACATGCGGACTGGGTGCGGCCCGGCATCATGCTATATGGCGCATCTCCCCTCTGGGGGACGAGTGCAGCCGAGCTTGATTTACGCCCTGCGATGACGATATCGAGCAAAGTCATTGCGGTACAAACGCTGAAGCCCGGTGAAGGAATTGGTTATGGTCATATCTTTCGCGCCGACAGGCCAATGCGGGTCGGCGTAGTTGCGGGCGGTTACGCGGACGGATATCCGCGGCATGCCCCTACCGGCGCGCCTGTATTAGTCAATAACAGGCGTACCCGTATTGTTGGCCGCATATCGATGGATATGCTGCATGTGGATCTAAGCGGGCTGACGGATGCAGGGGTAGGCAGTCCGGTAACGCTTTGGGGAAAAGGCCTGCCAGTGGAAGAGGTCGCACAGGCAGCTGGTACGGTCAGCTACGAGCTGCTGTGTGCGCTTGCGCCAAGGATGCGGATTGTCACCTGATCCGGTTAAGTCAAGTCGTGCACTCTCGTTGTACCCAGAAGGGAGCCAAGCCGCTGATCAATCAAGAAGCAGGAAGCTGAGCTAAGCGGGAGGGGTAGTGGGTCTGACCAGGAGATAATAAAGGAAAGGATAATAAAGAAACAAAGGACAACAAGGGGATAAAGGACAACAAAGGGCTGGGGCTGCGTCCGGAGGTGCTTTCCGGGCAACGGCCTGCCCGGAAAGTTAAATACTGGCAGTCGGACGATTAATCTATTTTTGCCTTGGAACGAAGATCCATCACGTACGCGGCAAACTGCCTTTGCAGCACGCGTTGCGCAAGGGTATTCTTTACTTCATCGAATGGTGGAATTTTGAGAGGCCGGACATCGTCCAGGCGGATCACATGCCAGCCGAAAGGGCTCTGTACAGGCTGCTCCGTAAGCTGGCCTTTGCTCAGTTTCGTCAGGGCTTCCGCGAAGGGCTGAACATAGCTCGCGGCTGGGGCCCAGTCGAGCTCACCCCCCTTGTTCTTGCTGCCCGCATCCAATGATTTTTCCTGGGCGATTTTGTCAAATTTTGCGCCTTTCTTGATTTTTGCAATGATGTCTTTCGCTTCAGCCTCGCTTCCGACGAGGATGTGGTGGGCCTTGTATTCCTTGTCCCCCATCTGGGTTTTCAGTGCTTCATACTCCTTGCGGAGTTCCTCATCGCTAACCGGATGGTTTTTCACGTAGTCGATCTGGTATGCCCTGACGAGAGCAGATTGCCGGGCCATGTCGAGCTGAGCGGCAAAATCAGGATCCTTGTCGAGTCCTTTTTTAATTGCGTCCTGAGCGATGACTTCCTCTGCTATAAGATCGTCTCGCAACGCCTTGCGAGCTTCCGGCGTGTCGGGTTGTCCTTGCGCCGCGCGTGCCTTCATGATGAATTCGAGGCGAGATTGCGGGATTGCCACGCCGTTCACCTTGGCCATGGTTGACGTCGATTGGGTCTGCGCGGTCACGGTTGTTGCGGCAACCAGTCCGGAAACACACAGCGCCATGAGCGGCGCGATTTGTTTAAAATGCATGGAACTTCCTTGTCAGTGGGTCAGAATAAGATCAAATTCTTCCGGAGTATACGCCTTTACACCTAGCGCGTGAATATCCTTATGCATCATCTCCTGAAGCGCGTCATATACGAGCCGATGTCTTTCCAGTTGCGATCTGCCTGCAAATTTTGGAGACACGATAGTCAGGATATAGTGACCACCGCCGCCCTTTGCCCCCGCATGTCCGGAATGGCGGGCGCTTTCGTCCATTATCTTGATCCGCTGCGGCTCAAGGGCAGCGAGTTTTTGCGTAATCAATTCGACAGTGGTCATCGAATCATGAATTATCAGGAAGGACTTTCTTGAATGGTTTTACCGTCAGGTCCGCATAAACGCCGGCAGCGACGTACGGATCGGAGCGGGCCCACTCATGCGCCGCTTCGAGAGAGTCGAATTCGGCGACAATCAGGCTGCCGGAAAAACCTGCCGGACCCGGGTCAAGGCTATCGATTGCGGGATAAGGACCTGCGAGGATAAGGCGCCCCTCTTCCTGGAGGGCCTTTATCCGCGCGAGATGAGCAGATCGCGCCGGCATTCGCTTTTCCAGGCTATCGGGAACATCCTCCCCGTTTATGACGTACAGCATCAGGTTTCCTTGTCCTCTTTGTCTTCCATGTATCTCGCCAGCATCAATCCCTGCAGCACAACAAAGGCGAGCATCAACCCCATGAACCCGAAGAGTTTGAAATTGACCCAGGTCTCAGTGGAATAGTTAAAGGCGACATAAAGGTTTGCGGCGCCCATCAGGGCGAAGAAAGTCGCCCAGCTTGCATTCACGCGTGTCCACACATGATCGGGCAGGGTGATTTGTTCTTTCATCATTACTCGGATCAAGTTCTTCTTGAATATCGTCTGCGCCAGAAGCAGTGTCACGGCGAACAGCCAGTAGAGCACCGAAGGTTTCCACTTAATGAACATTTCATCCTGAAGTATCAGCGTGGCGCTTCCGAATATCACGATGATGACGAGGCTGACCCAGAGCATGGTATCCACCTTGCCGTGCTTGAACCATACCCAGCCGATCTGCCCGAAAGTGGCGCCAATGGCAACCGCGGTCGCGGCGAATATGCCGTAGGTTTTGAACGTCACAAAAAACAGGATTACGGGAAACAGATCAAAGAAGAATTTCATAAGCGCTTACGGAACAGTTCGAGCTTTTTGCTGGCTGGGCAATTATGAGGCTTATCATGGAAAAAGGGGAAAAAGCCAGTATCTTCCCTAAAGCCTTACTTTTTTTTGTGTTCCCGCTCAAGCTTGAGTGAGGCGGAGTTGATGCAATAACGCAAACCTGTGGGGAAAGGGCCATCCTCGAACACGTGTCCCAAATGTGCATCGCACCGCGAGCACAAAACTTCCACACGGCGCATGCCAAAGCCGTTGTCCTGTTCTGAAGCGATATTGGCCGGATTGACCGGTTGCGAAAATGAAGGCCATCCTGTGCCCGAGTCGAACTTGGCACTGGAATCGAACAGGGGAGAGCCGCAGCAGGCACAGACGTATACCCAGTTCTCGTGGCAGTTCCAGTATTCGCCGGTGAAAGCGGGTTCTGTTCCCTTTTCCCGGCATACGGAGTACTGCTGCGGCGTGAGTTGTTTTTTCCAATCCTGCTCGGCTTTGATCA
>DASSHJ010000012.1:0-21884 GCA_035692965.1 Nitrosospira sp.
CTGCCATCCCGCCAGCCGCCTGACGTGCCCCTCAGTGATTTTATTTCCATCGCAATTGCGCACGACCGATTCCAGGATAATGCGGATGGAAACAGGCAAGCGTGAAACGTTTCCCAAGCCAGCCGCTTCCAGCGCCGGCAAAGAATAAAAACTCGCTTTTCTTCCTTCCGGAAGCGAAATGTCTTTAAGAGAATTGAATGGGTTGTGATTCATGGAAGTGCTCCTGAGAATTTCGCTATCCGTTATTGGGCGTTTGGCTAAGAACTGTTTATAGGGCATATGCGATTATTTCTCAACCAAAGCCAAATTCATGCTTTGGTCGAACCTTGCTCCGGTCGGTATTCCGGGATTCCAGGTTCGACCACTGTTTTGGAAAAGCCAAGGTATGCCTGGCCCACTCGCCTTGCAAGTGCATCGGGGAAAAGATGAAAATCTCCCGCTCTCAAGGCATCCACGATTCCCTCGGCAACAAGCTCAGGCCGCTCGGGAATCCCGGATAAACCTGCTGCCTTGCCCATATCCGACCCGATAAGGCCGGGGTGCACGCTTAGCACAGCTGTTCCCTGCAACTCCAGCAAATTCCGCAATGCCTGGGTGATTGAATAAGAAGCCGCCTTGCAAGCCGAATGGGTAGCGAAATTGGAAGCGCAAACCAGTGATGCGACGGAGTTGATCTGTACGAACGCGCCGCCCCCGTTTTGCTTCAGAACAGGGGCAAAGGCCTGCGCCATCCTGATGAGACCGAATACGTTGATGTGCATCCCCAGTTCCAGCGCCTCGATTGCATCAGGATCCAGCGGTGTAGAAGCCTTGAATACAGCAGCATTATTCACCACGATCTGGACATCGTGCGCCACGCCTGCGGCTTCTGTAATCGTCTCCGGCTTGCCCAGATCGAGCTGTACCGGAACGACCTTCGCCCCATAGCGCTCGATCAGGTGATCGGCGGAAGCGGGACGTCGAACGCCCGCATACACTTTCGCCGCTCCATGGTTCAGAAATGCGTCAACTATCGCCTTTCCAATGCCGCGGTTGGCCCCGGTTACAAAAGCAATCTTGCCCTCGATGTCGCAGGTTATTCTCATTCCTGCCGAAGTTCTGCCTGAGGCCTATCCATTCTGATGAAACCGTCGCTCCTGTGCGTTAATAACCGACACGTCGGTAAATTATATTCCTGGTAAACGGCCCGTTCTAACATTGGACGGAAATTTCATGTTTCCGCTCGTGAACTGTGATCGCATCGGGATCCTCCGCTTATGAAAATATCCGCCCCGTGTTCCTATTAGACGGAACAGAAAAGAATTTTGCTTATTTTTAAGCGTTTTTAGCTTCTGCTTGTGGATGGATAGAGCTGTCTATCAGGAATACATCCGTCTACCAGGAACTCGACTTTTCAGCAAGTATTTAATTTATACAAATACGTAAGCTTTAGCATCCTAATACTTTAAAACACTGTTAATACTTACTTAAAACTCCTGAAACGCTACTAAAGATGCCTTCACGGTAAAAGGTGTGAAGACTTCGATACCCGATCCACTGTATAGGCATCCTTGCACTCGGCCGGCACCCGAACTCTACAGTAGACCGGATAAGGCTTTTCGATTACGTGAGTCTGGATCACGGGCTTCCCCGCACATCCTTATAGAGCAAGGATAGCTATTAGCACCAGGATTTTGAACTCTTTCCCTCTTGTTAGCAGGAACAATGTTTCTGTAGAGTGTGAATCGCGCAGCAACCGATTAACAAGCCAAATCAAGAGGAGAAATAAAGTGGCAGCAACCAGAAGCTACAAAATCATCTTCGCCAACAATCAGGGGTCGTTTGCGGTAAATGGGCTCGCCCTTGCGTGCGACGGCTCGTGGCGAGATGCGGTACAGCGCTACAACGGTAAGCATGATCTGGCGTTTATCGACGTGGAAGAAGAGAACGCGGCTCACCTGGAGGAAATGCTGGAGCAGGATGACAATGTTCTCTCCTACTTATGTACGGATCATTAAAAAGAGATGACCCTGACGAAATCCTCAAAGCCCGGCAATTGCTCGGGCTGACGCAGCCCAGTTTGGGAAACTCCTGCACGCCAGAACGCACCGTGCGCATGTGGGAGAGCGGGCAACGAAACATGGCCCCAGCAAGGCAAGACCTGTTCCAGCCCATCATGCCTGAGCGCGGGCTTGAACATACTCTCTCCGCTCCCGCTCTACCGCCTGGTACTGAGTCTCGCCAATCTGTATCGGGGCATTCTTGATCTTGCGGCCCATCTCTATCCGCTTCTTCGCCTCTTTCACAGCCGGTTCGATTATCCGACGCTTGATGTCATGAAAATCGCTCCGCTGCTTTTCTGTTGCATCCATGGACGTGGCAAAATCTTCGATGGAGTATTCCGCCCATCCCGAGGATTCGAACCGCATCAACAGCCAATAGCCGCCATGAGTAAATTGAACGGAGGATGGAAGTCTGTTGCAACTGATAACTCGTGAATTGATGCTTTAATCCCAGAAGTGCGGAAGCAGGGGGCCACCAATGCAACTCAACCTAAGCCTCGTGCTTCTCATAGTCAGCTTGGCCGATCCATGCCGCGACCGTCTGTGAAGACCTGGTCGATCTCTTTTTCACTTGTACAGATGCGAACGATAAGCGACAGGGAACGAGGACGGCGCATGTTATACGCATAACAGCGGCTCAAATTCGCGGATTTCATATATTATTGGAAGATCACCATCGGAATCTGAGGACGCGACTTCCGCAAGTATCTGTTCCGCACGTTATTCCTTGCCTCCGGCTGCTGTTGTTTTCGTCACTTTTATTGATTCTCGATCTTGACCGATACTCGCCCGCAACTTGCGCTATTGCACGGCTTTCTCGGCTTCGTGAAGTGCGGCCCCTTCGAATATTTCCGTGGCGTCAGAGAGATGCTGCGCCGGATGGATATTGATCCGCTCACGCCAAAAGTCCCGGGCGATGGGACGATTGCCGAGCGCGCAGAGGCGCTGGCCCACGCGCTCTTCCGCACGCGCGCGCCTGCATTTGCCTTGATTGGGCACAGCATGGGAGGCTTGGACGCACGATATCTGATCACTCATCTCGACCCCGATCGCCGTGTAAAAAGCCTGATAACCGTTTCAACGCCACATCACGGGACGCCGCTGGCACGTTGGTTTCTTGAGTCCCCCGGGCCGATCGAAGATTATATCAGGCGCATCGGCAGGACTGGCCTGGGTGAATTGACTGTTGAGGCGCGAGCAGCGATGCCGATTCCCGACCGCGAGGACGTGGATTATTCTTCTTACTCGGGCAGGCGCCCCCCTGCGGAGCTTCCCTTCTGGCTTCACCAATATGGTCGCATCATTGGTGAGGATAATGACGGGATGGTCTCGGTTCGATCAGCTCAATGGGGACAATTTCGCGGACGGATGCACGCAGATCATATCGAGCTTATCGGATGGAGCGTTGCTTTGCCCAACCGCCAAACAGGACGTCCATTCAATTATCTTCCCTTCTGGGCGCGCGCGGCAAACGAGGCTCTCGCAGTCGCAAAGCAAAAATTGCAGGGTTAGAAGAACATGGATCAGCACGAGGATAAAAAGCCCAATATGTCCTGGTTCGACTGGCTGGTGTTCGTGCTGCCATCGCTTCTCTTTATCACCCTCGGGTTGGAATCCGCGTTTGGCTCAGCAACCGACGCGCAGGGACACCCGCATCGGGACTTCCGTGCTGTCGCACACTGGTTCGATCCAGTGTTCTTCCAGTACAACCTCGTGATGGCCTTGCTAATCGTACTCGTGGTGCCGTCACTTGCCCTGAGCTATATACAGTCGATGGCGAGCCGAAAGGAACGGCGCCTGTATCGGGACGTTCCCGCCGAACGCCGCGGAGAAATCCGCAGGAGGATGGGTCGGCGCGCGTCCTTCAGTAGCTATCGGGGCAGCGTCTGGCTGACGACCATTGTGGTTCTGCTGGGCGTCTCCATCCTGCTGCTCTTCAAACCAGTTTCATCTCGTGAGGAAATAGGCCTGGACTTCAGCATGGGCTCGAATATGCTGACCATGGGACCCTTTACCGAGCTGTTCGAGACCAATCCCAGTGCCTATTACTCGCATCTCGTACGTAACATGATTGCTTTCGAGTTCGGCTTCCTCGGGGCTTATGTCTACTTTATTGGCTCAGTTGTGCGCGCGTACTTCACCATGGATCTTACTTCGCATACCTTCGTGGATGGCGCGATTCGCATGATTGTTGCCAGCGTTCTGGCCTTGGTCCTGTCTTTCGCTTTCGATTTTGTTGCCTTTGGCGCCGATTCCAAAGTTCTGTCACCTCATCCAGCAAGTGTTGCTTCCACCGCAAACCCAACCGGTTCCGCACAATCCTCGGGGTCTTCGCACCCGAATGACGCCTCGGCCGAAAGCACCACATCCACAGACAAATCGGAGAGTGCAAGCACACAGATACCAGCGGGCCTCAGCCTCCTTCCTGTGGTTGCTTTTTTCTTTGGCTTTTATCCCAAGCGGGCGTCGCTGGCCATCGAGCGGATCGTTGTCAAAACAATGAGGAACATTACTCCCGGCGACAGCTACCGAGCCCTGCCGCTCTCGATGCTGGCGGGCATGAGTTATTCGCATGAGTTAAGGCTGGAACGCGAGGGGTTCGACAATATTGAGAACTTGAGCAGCGCCGATCCCGTGGATCTCGCTATTCGCACCTGTTTCAGTTATACCCAGTTGAAGCAATGGATCGACGAAGCCTGGCTTGCAGTCCATCTACGTGAGGATTATCCGGAGTTTGTCCGCCGGACAGGCATTTCCACGAGCGAAGACTTACGGTGCTTTTTATGTAACTCCGGTTTCGCTAATCAAGATGGGATCGCGCAGCTTGTGGCCGCGCTGACTTCGGATCCAGCGGTCGCCTTATCGTGGAAGGTAAGGCTGGAAGCACTCAAAATGCTGCTCGAGGCAAACAAAGCCCCTTCGCAGAAGGTTGTGGTGCCTCGCCCTGTGGATGAGACCAAAACGGACTGAAATCTGTGCCGATTCATCCTTAACGGATGGCAACAACGCCGGTTAAGTTCAGATCACGAACATATCGACAAACTCGTCGACAGGAGTTGATTGCAGCCGCCTGGCGTCAAAGCAGAGATTGAATATCCCTTCCTGCTGCTCAGCCGGAAAAATACGGGCAAGGTTTGTTCTGAATTTAGTCTCCAGTAACGGAATCCCTTCGCTTCGCCGGAGCCTGTGTCCAAGGGGATACTCCACCACAACTTCATCGAGTTTTTCTCCATTCATGAACTCCACTGTCAGAGCATTGGCAATGGAGCGCTTCGAAGGATCGTAATAGTCTCGGGTAAACTGCGGCTCGTCAACGCAGATCATCTTTTCCCTCAATGCATCTATTCGCGGGTCAAGAGCAATCTCATCCTCGTAATCTGCGGCGGTAAGCCGTCCGAATATAAGGGACACTGCAACGATATACTGCATGCAGTGATCGCGGTCGGCGTAGTTGTGCAGTGGGCCTTTCTTATCGATGATGCGGATGGCGGCCTCATGCGTTCGAATGGTTATCCTGCTGATTTCATCGATCCGGTCCCTCACCCAGGGATGCAGTTGCATCGCGCACTCCGCCGCCGTCTGGGCGTGGAACTCGGCGGGAAACGATATCTTGAACAGGACGTTCTCCATTACGTATGAACCCCACTGCCTGATCGGTACCTGGAACCGGAACGGTCGCCCCTTGAACAGCACATCATAGAAACCCCAGGTCTTGGCGGTGAGGGCGGCGGGATACCCCATCTCCCCCTTGAGCGTGATGAGGGCCAGCCACACGGCCCGGCTCGTGGCATCCCCTGCAGCCCAGGATTTTCGCGAACCTGTATTGGGAGCGTGGCGATAGGTCCGCAGCGCTTGCCCGTCCACCCAGGCTTGCGACAGGGCGTCGACGATCTGGCCCCGGTTGGCACCCAGCAGATGCGCGACCACTGCAACTGACGCAACCTTCACCAGAACAACATGATCCAGTCCAACCTTGTTGAAACTGTTTTCCAGCGCCAGGCCGCCCTGGATTTCATGGGCCTTGATCATGGCCGTCAGCACATCACACATTGTCAACGGCTCTTTTCCTTCCGCTAGCGCATTGCGAGCGACCCAGTCCGCAACCGCAAGGATACCGCCCAGATTATCGGAAGGGTGCCCCCATTCCGCAGCCAGCCAGGTATCGTTGAAATCCAGCCAGCGGATCATGGTGCCGAGATTGAAGGCAGCCTGCACAGGGTCAAGCTGAAACGATGTACCGGGAACCCGGGCGCCATTGAGAACAGTTGTCCCCTGAACAGTCGGGCCAAGCAGACGATGGCAGGAGGAGTAAGTAAGCGCTTCCATTGCGCAGCCCAGCGAATCCATGAGGCAATAGCGGGCGGTTTCGTATGCCAGTTCGCTTGTTATTTGTCGCTCGACGACGTAGTCGGCAATGTCGACAAGGACCTGATCGAGCTGGGGGGGGACGTTGGAAATGGATGAAAACAAAAGAGGTGAGGAAGTGGTAGAGATATTAGCGCCGCGTATTGGCTCGTAGCCCAAAAACCTCGTCAGATCCTCTCTCCGATTTAATGGGAGAGAGCGGGAGAGAGGGAAACCAAGGCGGGGTCAAGCAGCTTAGCTTATAAGGGCAATAATTCGCTTTAGTCAAACAAAATCTTGGAGATTCCAGGCAAGGAAAAGACTGACCAGCTTTACAAAATTTATTCCTTTCTGCAGACTTATTGAAAACATTTATGAAGTACTTCTACCGACCGGCGCAATGCATTGCACAGATTGCGGTACTGGTGGTTCGGCGTCCCGATTCAACCTGCAATTTGCCCCGTTTCCTGTTCAGGCAAACATTTGCACAACTCATCCAGTATCTCGCGCTTGAAGATATAAAAAGCCAGGGGGATGAGGCCCTTGTCGAAAACAATGGCCAAGGCGCCGATCAGGTATTCGACAACGCGCCATCTTTTGCCCTTTTTCAGGTTACAGTAATCGAGTTCCACACAGATTTTGACTCGAAACGCCTCGCTGAATAGTAGAAGTTTCGCATCCAGAGCAGCCGTGAGTTCCTGTTTCAACCTTTCGAAAGAATCCGTAGGCAAGTCGATGATCGCCTCTATATTCGCAAGGTCGATGTCGAATTCAAGCTCCAGGTCACTTCTTGTACTTCTAAAATCTTCCAGTTCGATGAGGCTTTGGCGGGCGAGCTCCCAATCTTCAGTGGCAAGATAGCCCAAGGCGACATCGGCCTCAACGCGGTGGATGACCACCTCCTGAATGGCTGTACCGTTAGTCATTTTCTCTTTTCATAAAATACGTAGCCACTGACGCGTTTACGCGCACCCCGGCTGACCTACTATGTTTTCCGGTTAGCAGAAGCGGGTTTCCAGAAATGCATTACACCGCCCACAACTCCTAACAGTGCCAGTACCACTATCAGGAACCCTATGCCCATGCCGCTATTACCCGTATGAACAAAATCCCCTGCCCGCCTGACTTCAATCGGGATTGTAACCAGATTACCGTTATTGCTGCCCCCGCCGTCGCCGATCAGCAACACGTTATATTTGGCGAGCGGCTCGAGATTGACAGCCAGGGGGATGTTTCCTGAAGTGTATGCAGTAGCCGGTACGGATAATATCTTGCGTTCTCCGGAATCTTCCAGCTTCATCAGTTTCACGGCGAGGGGAAACTCGCGGATTTCTTGCGACAGAATATCGATTACAAGATTAAGAGGTCCCGCTGGCACGGGAGAACAGAACGGAGGATAGGAAGGATGGTCGCCCTCGGGCACGACGTAGGCATTGAAACCGACCGGAAAGGCTCCGGTCTGGACAGCACAGGCGCCTCCCGAGATCGACTCTTTTTGTGTCGCATGATTATCGGGGCGATGCAGGCGCCATTCGTCCGTCGAGTCTTTCTCAGCGTGGGCGCCTGACATAAACATCAGTGCCGCCAGTGACACGCATGTTCGGATAAAAATCAGCGGGAAGACGGGTTGGATCATGCCGGGTTTCCTGTTCTGGATATAGCAGGTATGTTACAGCGAATTTTAGTCGTAAAACGTTACTGAGACGCGCCTATAAACATATAACAACCCGCTATGCACGCTTTCATTCTTGCGTGGATACAGGTTCTTGCTTTTACATTCTTAGGTTCGCGCGGGAGATCGAGCAGACATATGTAAGCGTCAACCTTTTAAGGTCACACTGCGAAAGGTCAGGTTGATCCGGTATCTTCCTGCAAAAGAATGATAACCTTCCTTTACCGGCAACACGCCATGGTAGCGCAGCCTCGCTGGTCCGCCCCACGCCACGACGTCTCCATGCCCCAACGGTATTCGCATCGTCTTATGCTCGCGCCGCAAGCCACCCCACAAGAAGACGGCCGGGATTCCGAGCGAAACCGAAACTATGGGGGAACTCAAGTCATGCTCATCCTTGTCCTGATGCAGGGATAGGCGCGCGCCCGGCTCATAGCGATTGACAAGACACGCGTCTGGCCGATAATTTTCAAAACCCGCAAGCGAGGCAGCATGTTGCACGAGATTCAGGAAAACCGGCGGTATTCGCGGCCAGGGTTTGCCGCTTTCGGGATCTATCGCATCATAGCGATAGCCTGTCCGGTCCGAAACCCAGCCGCAGGAACCACAATTCGTCAACGCGACTGACATGCGAAAGCCTCCCGGCGTACTCATACGGCGAAACGGAGCCTCTGCTGTAACAGCCTGCAGCGCATCGAGTATTTCGGCCTGGTACGGCAGAGCAAGCCTGCGCAGCACAACGGCGCCAGGGCACAATTCTTCCCGCTCCGAGAGCCACTGCCCCGCGTCTTCATCCTGGAACAGGGCCAATGTCACTGGCTCATTGTCAAACTGAATCACGAAATGATCTCCAGGTTTTGATCTCCAAGGCACAACCTCAAGTATTTTCATTCAGCTGCCTCGACGAAAATCTTCTCCGCACTTCACGGACGACGCTGCTGTATCTGTCGACGACCAAGAAAACCATGCTCGCTGCCTGAATCCCCACGCGCAGCAATAGCGGCTTAAGGAGAAGAGAACAGGAAATGCCCGAACACGGGAAAGTGATCGGACAGATCATAACCGCCTCCCCAAAGTGTCCGAGAGCGAGGAATTAACGTCTCGATGATGGCATCCAGCGGTTGCAGGTGACGGTTTGATACGAGCACGTAGTCGAGATACAAACGATAGCCAGCCCATTTGTTGATGGCTGAGTCTACGGTGTAAGGGTGCCCCGAGGGCTTTGGATGCCATGCATCCAGAATTCGTAGCATGGCAGCGTACTCAACAGCGTCGTACTTATCCACGTTCAGGTCCCCTGCGATGAAGACCGGCTCTGTGCCGGAGGGCCCTATATCATCAACGAACGACTTGATAATGCCCAGCTGCTGCATCCGTGTTTGCCGCTGCCCCATCTCCCTGCCAGCTTGCGCATGAGACGCGAAAACGTGATAGGTTTGGGCGTGCTTCTCAAAACGTGCGTAGAGAACGCCTTTGTCAGCCCAGCAGTCACCCCCGACGCACACGTCGCCGAAGAGTCGCTGAGTCTCGGCAGTAATAGGCCAACGGCTTACGACGATGACGCCGCCATCCTGCACGAAGCCGTGATCCCCGCCAAGGATACTCGTCCGGAACGGGTACTCCTCAGCCAAGTCGGCCAGGAGCTGATCCCTTACCTTGTTATCGAACGCCTCGGAGAAAACGATAACGTCGAATCCGCGCAGCTTCGAAGGCAACACCGCGCCGCGTTCTGCCTGGGCATCAGCAAACAGGCTCGCAGGGCGCATATAAATATTGTAGGACAGAACGTTGAAGCTGTTGAGGAGGTAATGGCTTCGCTCAATAACCCCGTCGCTGGCAAAAGCCGTCCTGATTATGACTAGCAGCAGAGCCAGCATGCGAAGAAAACTCAAGAAATAACCCTCGCAGCAAAACCAGTTTCAGTATACCGGGTAAGAAGGTGGACACTTATTGAAATAAGCTAAACTTCGTTTACTGCCGCTCCGAAACGGGCACAAACTCCCGCTCCTCCGGCCCGATGTAATTGGCTGACGGCCGAATGATCTTGTTATCAATCCGCTGCTCGATAATATGGGCGGCCCACCCGCTCGTTCGGGCAATCGCGAATAGCGGGGTGAACATGGGGGTGGGTACGCCCATCATGTGATAGCTTACGGCGGAGTACCAGTCCAAGTTGGGGAACATGTTTTTGGCGTCCCACATTACTCTTTCGAGCCTTTCCGCCACCTCGAACATTTTCATATCTCCGGCCTCGGTGGAGAGCTTTCTCGCTACTTCCCGGACGACCCTGTTGCGCGGATCGGAGAGCGTATATACCGGATGCCCGAATCCGATAATGATTTCCTTCGCCGCGAGACGACGACGAATGTCCACCTCGGCTTCTTCCCCGCTTTGGTAGCGTTTCTGGATTTCGAATGCGGCCTCGTTGGCGCCCCCATGCTTGGCCCCACGCAGCGCACCAATTGCTCCGGTTATGGCGGAGTAGAAGTCCGAGCCCGTGCTCGCTATCACGCGGGCGGTAAAAGTCGACGCGTTGAACTCATGCTCGGCATATAAAATCAGGGAAGTGTTCATCGCCCTCACCCAGGACGGTGGCGGCGGCTTGCCATGCAGCAAGTGGAGAAAGTGTCCGCCGATGGAATCATCGTCGGTCTCCAGCTCGATTCGCCGCTTGTGATGTGAATAGTGATACCAGTAAAGCAACATCGACCCGAGGCAAGCCAACAGTCTGTCTGCAAGATCCCGTGCGCGGTCTAAAGAATGAGCTTCAGCTTCAGGAAGAAGCGCGCCCAAAGCGGAAACGCCAGTCCGTAGGACATCCATGGGGTGCGCCGTGGCGGGAATGGTTTCGAGTACGATCTTCAAGGGCGCGGGCAGACTGCGCAGAGTTTTGAGTTTCTCCATATACGCATCCAGTTCCACCCGCGTGGGCAGCTTCTCATGTATCAGCAGATAGGCGATCTCTTCGAATTCGCAGGTTTCCGCCACATCCAGAATATCGTAGCCGCGGTAATGCAGGTCATTACCGGTTCTGCCAACGCTCGAAATGGCCGTATTACCTGCTACCACGCCTGATAGCACAACAGATTTTTTTGCCTTGGGCGGGCTGGTGAGTACGCCAATATCAGTTGCCTGGTTCATTGCCGGGTTTGATGGATGGATCGGAAAATAATTCGTTCAGCTTGTCTTCGTATGCATGGTAGTCGAGAAATTCATACAGCTCGTCGCGAGTCTGCATCGCAGGAATTACGCTTCTCTGCGAGCCTTCGCCCCGTATGGCCTGATACGTTTTCAATGCAGCAGCGCTCATCGCGCGAAATGCGGATAGCGGATACAACGCCAGGGAAACATTGGCATCCGCCAGTTCCTCGACAGTATAAAGTGGCGTGACGCCAAACTCGGTCATATTTGCAAGGATGGGAACATTCACCGCGGAGGAAAACTTCCGGTAGGTTTCCAGTTCTGTGACAGCCTCTGGAAAAATCATATCCGCGCCCGCTTCCACGTATGCGCGCGACCTCTCAATAGCGGCTTGCAACCCTTCCCCCGCCAATGCATCCGTTCGGGCCATGATGGCAAAGCCGGGATCGGTTCGAGCATCGACGGCAGCCTTGATCCGGTCCACCATTTCATCCTGGCCCACAAGCACTTTGCTTGGCCGGTGCCCGCAACGCTTTGCCTGTACTTGATCTTCGATATGCATCGCCCCTGCCCCGGCTTTAATAAGCGACCTCACGGTGCGAGCGATGTTGAAGGCGCTTGGACCAAAACCGGTATCCGCATCCACGAGCAAAGGCAGGCAGGTCACGTCGGTGATCCGGCGCACATCCGTCAGCACGTCGTCAAGGGTGGAAATACCAAGGTCGGGCATGCCGAGCGAAGCGGCCGCTACCCCTCCCCCCGAGAGGTATATCGCCTTGAAGCCGGTGAGTTCAGCCAGGCGAGCGGCATATGCATTAATGCAGCCCACGACCTGCAGAGGTCTCTCCTGGGCGATGGCCTCACGAAAACGATAACCGGGCGAAACAGTCATCAACTTCCTACCAAACCGGCGCGAAACTTACGCTTCGCCCAGCAGATGCTTCACGGACGCTCGCTCATCCACCAGTTCCTGGTAGGTGATGTCCATTTTTTTTCGATCGGTTTCACTGATCTCCAGGCCAGACACAAGCCGGTAAGCGCCGTCGCGGCAGACAACAGGCGAACCGTACATCACACCCTCCGGAATGCCGTAGCTCCCATCCGAAGGAATCGCCATGGACGTCCAGTCGTCCTCCCGAGTACCGAACACCCAGTCGCGGACATGCTCGATCGCTGCGTTCGCCGCGCTGGCGGCGCTGGATAGTCCGCGAGCCGCGATCACTTCCGTTCCACGATTCTGCACGGTGGGAATGAAATGGTTTTCTATCCACCCGGAATCCTGGATGAGGTCACTGACCTTGTCGCCACCCACCTCCGCGTGGCTGAGGTCCGGGTATTGAGTGGATGAGTGATTCCCCCAGACAATCATTTTTCGGACGCTGGAAACCGGTTTTTCAAGCTTCGCGGCCACCTGCCATAAGGCCCGGTTATGGTCGAGGCGCATCATGGCCGAGAAATTGCGAGGATTGAGACCGCGCGCATTTTTCATGGCGATATAAGCGTTAGTATTGGCGGGATTGCCGACGACCAGTACCTTTACATCTCGCCGCGCAGCCTCGTCCAGCGCCCTCCCCTGGGTGGCAAATATGACGCCGTTTGCTTCCAGCAAATCCCTGCGCTCCATGCCTTTGCTACGGGGGCGCGCACCCACCAGGATGGCTATGCCGGCATCTTTGAAAGCCGCTTTCGGATCATCGGTTGTTGTGACCCCTGCAAGCAAGGGAAACGCGCAATCCTCCAACTCCATCAATACGCCTTTGAGCGAGGGCAGCAATTGCGGTATATCGAGCAATTGCAGAATGACCGGCTGATCCCTCCCCAACATGTCCCCCGCCGCGATTCGAAACAGGAGACTGTAACCGATCTGGCCAGCGGCGCCTGTGACCGCGATGCGGACGGGAGTGTTCATTCTTGCGCTCCTGTAGGAGATTGCCGGTAAGAAAACTGTCCGGATAGCTGAGCTCTCGGGACTCGAGCACGATAGCTGGATGAGCTTGTTTCCTCCACAGGGCGGCTAATGCCAGAACCTATGGTCGGAACGCATCCATGTGTGGCAGGCAAATTGTACTGACTATAGAAACATTCATCGGGGCTGTCAATTCACCAAGTCCCTTTACGGAACCAAGCCTCATACTCCACTTGTAGTTGAGCCAGAGCTATCCTGCTGGAGATGAATGACGGCACCGTCCGGATGAGCTTGGTTGTATCCCCAGTTATAACCGTCTAAACTTCAACTGGTCTAGCATGGGAAAAGCGACAATTGCAGAAAAAGCGCCCAAAATACCTGAACCTCCTGGAAATCAGGCAGCCTTTGCCCGCGATCGTTTCAATCCTGCATCGTATCAGCGGCGCGCTGCTGTTTTTCCCGGGCATCCCCCTGCTTCTCCTTGCGCTGGAGAGCTTGTTGAGTTCTCCACAAACCTACGCCCAGTTTCAGTCGGTCTTCGCTCATCCTTTATTTAAAGCGGCATTCGTGCTTGCCGTGTGGCTCTTCCTGCATCACTTGCTCGCTGGAATCCGTTTCCTCGGGCTCGACCTCCACTATGCGATCGAGATCCACCAGGCGCGTCTGACGAGCAAGCTCGTCCTCGCCGCAGGAATCGTCCTGACCCTTCTGATCGGAATTGCAATATGGTGAGGCGGGTCGTTACGGGCGCGCACTACGGCCTGCGCGACTGGCTATCCCAGCGCGTCACTGCGCTGGTAATGGTCGTCTATGTTTTATGCCTGGTGGCAGGCCTGCTGCTCTCTCCGCCTCGGGACTATGCAGGATGGAAAGCGCTATTCAGCAATGAGTGGATGCGGACAGCCTCGCTGCTCTTTCTGCTCAGCCTGTTCTGGCACGCGTGGGTGGGGATGCGCAACATTCTGATGGACTATGTACATGCAACCGGCCTTCGCCTGACGCTACAGGTACTGGTTATTCTTTCCCTGGTTTTTTACGCCATCTGGGCAACGGAAATTCTATGGATGTCCTGAAGACGGATGAAAGCCGGATCGAGCTGACGTGGCAATAGGTCAGAGAAAATTTGACGTTGTCATTGTGGGCGCGGGCGGTGCGGGAATGCGGGCAGCGATTCTGCTATCGGAAGCAGGTCTCAAGGTCGCCGTGCTATCCAAGGTATTCCCCACCCGCTCGCACACCGTGGCCGCCCAAGGTGGGATCGCGGCGGCCCTCGGGAATGTGACGGAGGATTACTGGTACTGGCACATGTACGACACGGTGAAGGGCTCCGATTATCTCGGCGACCAGGACGCCATCGAGGTGATGTGCCGGCAGGCGAGCGAAGTTGTGTACGAACTGGAACACTACGGAATGCCGTTCGATCGCCTCGAGAATGGAAAAATTTACCAGCGCCCGTTTGGAGGTCAGTCGCAAAATTTTGGAGGAGCGCAGGCGACACGCTCGTGCGCAGTTGCCGACCGCACCGGTCACGCGATGCTGCACACGCTCTATCAGCGCAATGTCCGCGCCAACACCCAGTTTTATGTCGAATGGATGGGACTGGATCTGATCCGGGACGAAGAGGGGGACGTTTGCGGAGTGACTGCACTGGACATCGAAACGGGCGAAGTCATGATACTGCAGGCGCGTGCCACACTCTTTGCGACTGGCGGGGCCGCCCGCATCTTCAGCGCCAGCACGAACGCATTCATCAATACCGGTGACGGACTGGGGATGGCAGCGCGTGCGGGAGTTCCGCTCGAAGACATGGAATTCTGGCAGTTTCATCCCACCGGAGTCCATGGGGTGGGCGTTCTTATCAGCGAAGCGGTACGAGGAGAGGGCGGTTATCTGGTCAACAAGAATGGCGAGCGCTTCATGGAACATTATGCCCCGCACGCAAAGGACCTCGCCAGCCGGGATGTGGTTTCCCGCGCGCTTTCGACGGAAATCAAGGAAGGACGGGGATGCGGAAAGGATGCCGACCATCTGCTGCTGAAACTTGACCATCTTGGCCCGGAAGTGATCACGACGCGCCTGCCAGGAATTCGGGAAATCGCCATCAAGTTTGCCAATGTAGATCCGATTCATGACCCGATTCCCGTCGTACCCACTGCACATTACATGATGGGGGGCATTCCCACCAACTATTATGGCCAGGTTGTGGCGCCATACAAGACCAGCCCGGAGGAAGTCGTCCAGGGATTTTATGCAGCCGGAGAGTGCGCGTGCGTTTCCGTCCATGGCGCCAACCGCCTTGGCACAAACTCGCTGCTGGACATCCTGGTTTTCGGCCGCGCTGCCGCAAATCAGATCATCGAAGACCTGAAAAAAAACTCGCATCACAAACCGTTGCCAGCAAATGCTGGCGATAAGGCACTTGCCCGGCTCATGCGGCTGGACAGTCAAAAAGAGGGTGAAAACGTGGCTCAGGTCGGCGATGCAATGCGCAGGACGATGCAGACACATTGCGGCGTTTTCCGTTTTCCCGATTTGCTGAAAGAGGGCGTCGCGATGATTGAAGAGATCGCGGAAAGGGCCAGGAACACAGTGATCGGCGACAAGAGCCGTGTTTTCAACACTGCCCGGGTCGAGGCCCTTGAGCTCGATAACCTGGTGGAAGTTGCGGTCGCAACCATGGTTTCGGCAGAAGCGCGAACAGAAAGCCGCGGTGCCCACGCACGCGAGGATTTTCCCTTCCGGGATGACAATAAATGGCTCAAGCATACCCTTTATTTTGCCGAAGATAGGCGGCTCGATTACAAACCGGTGCGGCTGAAGCCGCTGACAGTGGAGTCGTTCCCACCCAAGCCGAGAACTTATTGACTCGATAGCACTCGACTATGGAACAACCCTGGGAATATCCATGAAATTTTCCATATACCGCTATGATCCTGACAAGGATGACAAGCCCTACATGCGGGATTATGACGTTGCGCTGGAGCCTACCGACAGGATGCTGCTCGATGCGCTGGTACGCATCAAAACGATGGATGACAGCTTGAGCCTGCGCCGTTCCTGCCGGGAAGGCGTATGCGGATCGGACGCCATGAATATCAACGGGCGCAATGGATTGGCATGCATCACGCCTGTGAAGGACCTGAAGGAGCCTGTCACTCTGCACCCTCTGCCCGGATTGCCGGTGATCCGCGACCTGGTTGTCGACATGAGCCAATTCTTCAAGCAGTATCATTCGATCAAACCCTATCTCATCAATAATGATCCTCCGCCGGAAACTGAGCGGCTCCAGTCTCCTGCCGAAAGAGCGGAGTTGAATGGTCTTTATGAATGCATCCTGTGCGCCTGCTGCTCGACTGCTTGCCCATCGTTCTGGTGGAATCCGGATAAATTCGTCGGGCCTGCGGGACTGCTGCAGGCATATCGCTTCATAGCGGACAGCCGCGACCAGGCAACGGCAGAACGGCTGGATTATCTCGAGGATCCTTACCGCCTGTTCCGCTGCCATTCCATCATGAATTGCGCAGATGTATGCCCCAAGGGCTTGAATCCCACCAGCGCCATTGAAAGCATCAAGGATATGATGGTCAAGAGAACAGTATGAAGAATCAGGAGCGGGCGCGCTGGCGTTGCCGAAGAGGCCTGCTCGAGCTCGACATTGTTTTGCAGCGGTTCGTCGATATCCATTACGAAAAACTTGACGAGGAAGGGCTCCGGCAATTCGAGGCTTTGCTGGGTCTTGCCGATAACGACTTATGGGATATGATTGCTATAAAGGAAGCGGCGGATAATAACGTCGACCCCGTGTTGCGCCTGCTTCGCGCCGTTTGACGTTTTTGATCGCTGCTCCGGTCATTATAAAGATCGCTGCTCCGGTCATTATAAAAATACGAGGAACAAAAATGGAAGACAACCGCACTGCCACGCTCGATCTGCACAATGAGGCGGGGCCGCTCGAATTTCCGCTGCTAGCTGGCACAATGGGTCCCGATGTAGTGGATATTCGCACCCTTTATTCCAAGGCAGGGGTCTTTACCTACGATCCCGGCTTCCTTTCCACTGCCAGCAACAGTTCCGCGATCACGTTCATAGATGGCGATAAAGGGATTTTGCTCTACCGCGGTTATCCGATCGAACAACTGGCCGTGCAATGCGATTTCCTGGAGGTGTGCTACCTGCTGCTGAACGGCGAATTGCCGACCAGCGAACAGAAAGCAGCGTTCGACCATAAGATCAAGGATCACACGATGGTGCATGAACAGCTCGCCCGGTTCTACACGGGGTTCAGGCGCGACGCGCATCCAATGGCGGTCATGGTGGGGGTCGTGGGCGCATTGTCGGCGTTCTACCATGACGCAATGGATATTGCAGATGCCTCGAACCGCGAGCTGTCAGCCTTCCGGCTGATTGCAAAACTGCCTACCATTACTGCCATGGCCTACAAGTACAACATCGGCCACCCCTTCATTTATCCGCGCAACAGCCTCAGCTACGCGGAAAATTTCATGCACATGATGTTCGCAACCCCAGCGGAGGAATATAAGTCCAATCCAATCCTCGCGCGGGCACTGGACAGGATTCTGATCCTGCATGCGGACCATGAGCAGAACGCTTCCACATCCACCGTGCGCCTTGCAGGTTCCAGCGGGGCAAACCCTTTTGCCTGCATTTCTGCAGGTATTGCCTGCCTATGGGGGCCTGCGCACGGTGGGGCGAACGAGGCTTGTCTGAACATGCTGCAACAGATCGGCAACGAGTCGCGGATCGGCGAGTATATCGAGCGGGCAAAAGACAAAAACGACCCCTTTAGGCTGGTTGGATTCGGTCACAGGGTCTATAAAAATTTCGACCCGCGCGCGAAACTGATGCGCGAGACCTGCTACGAAGTATTGGATGAGCTCGGGCTACACGATCATCCCCTGTTCAAGCTGGCGCTCAAGCTTGAGAAGATTGCCCTGGAGGATGAATACTTCATTTCGCGCAAGCTGTACCCGAATGTCGATTTTTATTCAGGAATCGTGCAGCAAGCGCTGGACATTCCGCCATCGATGTTCACCGCAATATTTGCCATGGCCCGTACGGCGGGGTGGATTGCTCAATGGAACGAGATGATCTCCGATCCGGAACACAAGATAGGACGGCCGCGTCAGCTTTATGTAGGGGCCACCACGAGGGATGTAGTGCCGATCGGATCACGCAAATAAACGGCTCTGCCGGACGAAGAGGTATTTGGCCATGTCACAGGGGTTATCGACGCGCTCTACCGACTCAGTACTATTCGGCGGAAATGCTCCTTTCATCGAGGAGCTTTACGAGGAATACCGCCGCGACCCGTATTCGGTCACACCCGAATGGCACGCGTACTTCGATCAGCTGCAGCAATCCGGGCAAGCAGCAAGGTCATCCAGCGCCCTTTCCCCTCAGACGCCTCGACGGGTAACCCCTGCGACTCCAGCAGAACTCGACGAGCGGGCGCTGACAATGGAGCGCAAGCAGATTGGCGTCCTGCAGCTGATCAACGCCTACCGTTTTCTGGGCGTGCGCCACGCAAATCTCGATCCGCTTGGGCATCAGGAAAAACCGCACGTGCCGGAACTCGATCCCGCCTATTATGGGTTGACAGATGCGGATATGACTACGATATTTGGCACCGGCTCGCTGGTCGGAGCCCCTCGTGCCCCGCTCGGCGACATCATCCAGGTGCTGGAAAAGACCTATTGCGGCAGTATTGGCGTAGAGTACATGTACATCAGCGATACGGAGCAGAAACGCTGGATCCAGAACCGTATCGAGGGGCCGCGCGCCCAGCCCGACTATTCGGTGGAATACAAGCGTCATATCCTCGAGAGGTTGACTGCAGCGGAAGGCCTGGAAAAATACCTGCATACCCGCTACGTCGGGCAAAAGCGCTTCTCCGGCGAAGGTGGCGAAAGCCTCATTCCCCTGCTGGACAATCTGCTGCAACGGGCGGGGCAGATGGGCGTACAGCAACTTGTGATCGGTATGGCCCATCGCGGCCGGTTGAACGTGCTGGTCAACACCTTGGGGAAGGTTCCAGCCGACCTGTTCCAGGAATTCGAAGGCAAGCATCCCCAGGAATTGACCGAAGGAGACGTCAAGTACCATCAGGGCTTTTCCTCGGCCGTATCGACACCGGGTGGCGTGATGCGAGTTTCCCTGGCATTCAATCCCTCGCATCTGGAAATCGTGGATCCGGTGGTAGAGGGTTCGGTACGGGCGCGGCAGCACCGGTTGGGCGACAAGGAAGGCGATCTGGTGTTGCCCGTCCTGCTGCACGGCGACGCCGCGTACTCCGGGCAGGGAGTGGTCATGGAAACCCTCAATCTGTCTCAGACCCGTGGTTTTGGAACCGGAGGAACAGTCCACGTCATCATCAACAACCAGATCGGGTTTACCACTTCCGACCCGCGCGATGCCCGCTCAACACTTTACTGCACCGATGTCTCGAAGATGATCGAGGCGCCTATTTTCCATGTGAACGGGGATGATCCCGAAGCCGTGCTCATGGTTACGGAAATAGCGCTCGATTTCCGCGTGAGATTCCATAAGGATGTTGTCGTCGATATGGTCTGCTTCCGAACGTTGGGGCACAACGAGCAGGATGAACCGATGGTGACCCAGCCGCTCATGTACAAGATCATTGCCAAACACTCCGGCACGCGCGAGCTTTATGCCCAAAAGCTGGAAGCCGAGAAGGTGATAACCCCTGGCGACGCAGAGCGTATGGTAAAAAGCTATCGCGACGATATGGATGCCGGCCGCAATCCCAACAAGACCGTCGTTTATGACTATAAAGCGCCGGACGCAGTGGATTGGTCACCTTTCCTTAAGAATACGCCTTGGGATATTCCGGTCAGGACCGGACTTCCCATGGATGAATTGAAGAAGCTGGCCGAATGCCTGACGGACATCCCCGCCAAATTCAAGCTGCATCCGCGCGTCGAGAAAATCATCGCCGACCGGCGCCTGATGGCCGAGGGAAAATTGCCGCTCGATTGGGGCATGGCGGAAACACTTGCTTATGCAGCGCTTTTAAAGGATGGTTACGGCGTTCGCATCTCAGGGCAGGACTCGGGGCGCGGAACTTTTTTTCACCGCCACGCCGTGCTCCACGACCAGGATCGGGAGCGATGGAACGAAGGGGTCTATATTCCCCTGCGTCATATAGAGCCAAACCAGCCGGATTTTACCGTGATCGATTCGCTGTTATCCGAAGAAGCAGTGCTTGCCTTCGAATATGGCTATGCAACGGCGGAACCGGATGAGCTTGAGGTTTGGGAAGCCCAGTTCGGCGATTTTGCCAACGGGGCGCAAGTCGTGATCGATCAGTTTATTGCGTCCGGCGAAGCCAAGTGGGGCCGGCTGTGCGGGCTTGTCATGATGCTGCCTCACGGGTACGAGGGACAGGGGCCCGAACACTCTTCGGCGCGCCTGGAGCGCTATTTGCAATTATGCGCGGAATACAATATCCAGGTATGCGTACCCTCCACCCCTGCCCAAATGTTTCATGTTCTGCGTCGGCAGATGATCCGCCCGCTCCGCAAACCGCTTATTCTCATGACGCCGAAGAGCCTGCTGCGGCACAAGGAATCGGTGTCGAGCCTTGAGGATATAGCCGATGGAAGCTTCCAGCCTGTCATTCCCGATATGGGAAACCTGGATGCGGGCAAGGTTCGACGCCTGATCGCCTGCTCAGGAAAGATTTATTATGACTTGGCGGCTTACCGCCGGGAACATAAGATCGAAGATGTCGCCATTATCCGCATCGAGCAGTTGTACCCCTTTCCTCACAAGGATCTCCAGCGCGAGGTCGAGCGCTATCCGAACGCGAGGGACATACTTTGGTGCCAGGAAGAGCCCGGCAACCAGGGAGCATGGCACCGTATCCAGCATTACCTGGCGCGGCACAAGCGGCCCGATCAGGTCTTGGGTTATGCATTGCGCCCCTCTTCGGCATCGCCCGCAGTAGGTTATTTCGCCAAACACAATGATCAGCAAAAAAAAGTGGTTGCCGCTGCATTTCGCGAGAAAATCTGACAAGAGGTGATGATGAGCGTCGAAGTCAAAGTCCCATTGCTGTCCGAGTCGGTTTCCGAAGCGACCCTTCTCAAATGGCATAAGAAGGAAGGCGACTATGTGGACAGGGATGAGAACCTGATCGATATCGAAACAGACAAGGTTGTGCTTGAGGTTCCCGCCCCGGCGGCCGGAGTGCTTGCAAAAATAATAAAGGGCGACGGGGCAACCGTCACAAGTGGAGAGGTCATCGCATCAATCGATACCGAACCGGCAAAAGACACCGCAGTGCGAGGCGCGCAGCCCTCGTCACAGCGGGAAACGGGAACTGGGCAGGCGGCCAGGAAGCAGATGTCATGGCCCGAGCCCCAGTCCCAGCGTAAGCCATCTCCTCCTCCCCCTGCCGGAGCGCCTGCACACATGATGCCGGCTGCACGTGGGGCAGCTGCAGCGGCCGGGCTTGGCGCAGCCGAAGTGGGTTCGATCAAGGGCAGCGGCCGGGGTGGCAGGATCACGAAGGAAGATATCGTAGCCCACGTGGAGCACAAGTCTCCCCCAGCACCTCCGCCTGTCGAGTCGGGACCTCCCGCCGTCGAACCCCCGCCTCCTCCGAGCGACAAGCAGCCAACCCCCGCTCCGGCCCCTTCCGCCAAGCCCATTTCTCCACCCGCTCCGCCCGCTCAACCGGCGGGCGATCGGCTTGAGCGGAGGGAATCGATGTCGCGGTTGCGCGCCCGTATTGCCG